>CAZPNW010000081.1:0-5196 GCA_964588175.1 uncultured Planctomycetales bacterium | reverse complement strand
CACGGTAAATGATCTTGTTCCTAAACCACTCTCCGCTTAAGATCAACCTGAAGTTACGGATAAATTGGAGCAAGTAGATCTTTGATCTTGCGCATCTAAAAAAAACGAGGATGAGGCGCGGGCACAATAAATTAAAAACCTTATATTTAATTAAAAAGCTCCCCGCTACGCCATGGGCTTTAAACCCGCCCTTAAGAAAGCCCGTGGCGTATCTCCTCTGGCTTTCATAAAAATCTTTTCTGGTAAAATTCCGGGGCCATTTATAATGGTAAACTTTTATTTCCGGGTTAAAAATGAACATTCGGCCTGCCGAAGACAAAGCATGATTGAACAAAGCATCCTCATACACCGACCCTTTCAAGCCTTCCGGGAACATAAACCCTTCAATATCCGGCCTTTTATACGCGATGTTGCACGCCGGGATATCCTGTACGCGCCTTGTCTTCCCCAAAGGCAACCAGCTGGAAAATTCAAGTATATGTGAGGCCTGGGCCAATGAGGAATCAGCCGGATTGATAACGCTCCCCCCTACGGCTGAGGCGAGAGGGAATTTATTAAACGTCTCCACAAAGTCACGCAACCAGCTTTTTTCAACCAAGCAATCATCATCCAAACAGGCGATCAAATCGCCTGTAGATTGCCTCAATCCCGTATTTCTTGATGCGCCGGCTCCTTGATTTTGCTCGTTCCGCAAATATTTGATCTTAACATTGCTGAGATCAAGGATATTTGACAAAACTGGTCCCGTAGCATCCCGGGAACCGTCATCGATAACAATGATCTCGAATTCTTCCCGAGGATAATCAAGTTCAAGCAGATTTTTAATACATCGGGATACGCTACCAGCCCGGTTGAATGTCGGGATGACTATGCTCACAAAAGGCAATTTTTTAGCCGCCGCAAGAATCATGATATATATTAATTAGCTTTATCCTTACGCCTTAGGACAAGTTTCTGCGCTGACCAAATACCGACGTCATCAAATCACCGGAGCCACACCAAGAGCACCGCACGCATAAAGGCAGTAGTTTTTTTCTCAAATAATCCCGGAACCGGTTGGAATTACAATTATTATATAAACGTGATAACGACTCCTCACCGATATTTCCCACGGACAGGTAATCTTCTTTACAGAGCGATACTCCTCCATAGGGGTTTATTCTTGCGCCATACCATGGATAATAGCATGTATCGCTTAAAACGCAGCATTCGCTATCAGAATAATGCCCCCTGATCTGTGCCGCAGATAATTCCTGCGTAAAATAAACATGGATTCTTTTTTTATTCAGCCTGATCTTTGTGATTTGCTCGTATAACCGGCTGGTGTCAAAACGGTGCAAATCATTACTGTCAGCGCATCGGGACCCTGCTAATTCAATGCCGAATTCTTCTTTCATGATCTTTTTCTGGCGCGCGAATCTTTCCGGCGTAATAAATGACAAGTGGCCAAAACACAGGTCTACTCCCAATTCTTCAGCGATCATGGCCGTATCGTTCAAATATTCCGCGTTTTCGGAAGTTATGATACACATAAGTAAAACCTTACTCTTTATATTCTTTTTGATAAATCTCAGCGCGGCGAGCGTTCTAGAAAAAGCTCCCGGGGCACGCCTCATCTTATCATGGATATGCTCCGGGCCGTCCAAAGATACCTCAAATATGTCCGGGTGGATCTTTTTTAATTGGTCGGCTGCCCCCGGGAATATGGTCGTCGCGCTGGTAAGGATCTTATATTTCAACCCGCGGGACTCCACGTACTTTAAAATATTAAATATATCTTGCCGCAAAAAAGGCTCCCCCCCTGAGACCGACACATAAGGTTTCTGCCGGTATCCACTTATCTCATCGATAATCTTCCTGATTTCTTCGAACGTCAATTCCTTTTTATCGGGGTCAGGGGTATGTAAGAATGACGGGCACATGATACAGTCTAAATTACATTTATGCGTCAATTCTAATCTGATATAACAGGGATAAATTGTTTTTTTAAGGAACGTATCCTTAAAGAAATTCCATGGCGGCAGGCGCTTTACACCGCAGCAAGACAATATTAATTTCGCTATCCTCTTGGTAAAGTTTCTCTTCATGCGCTCATTTTAAAGATCATTCTTCGCCAACTTTTCTATTATTATCCCATCCGCTTCTTTAATTTCTTCACAACGATATTGATCACGCAGATGCGTTCTGATTCTTTTATACGCATTATTGACAGGGCTAAGCCCGATCTTGTCCCAAAAAGAAGTAACTAACCAGATCCGCTTGACGGTTTTATTCATCAGCGGTTCTTTTTCTAAAACCTGCCGCCCGGCAATAAAATAGAAAGCATACATACCCTTTTGGCCGCTCCTATCCTTACCGTTACTTATGTTCCTGAGGACCGGATATGTGTTTCTTTCAACATTAGTCAAGGTTACGGGAGAAAATAATAACCAATGAGCGCCGGAATTGTTGAATTTCTCCCTCATCACTTTTGTCGTAAGCACATATGACTGAAGATCGGTAGCTGCGATAATATCCTCTTTATCAAGATTATCGCGCAGATACCCCATCAAAACTCCATATTGCTTTTTTTCATGGACGCCAGGATAGAATTCCCTCCGCTCCCCCGAAACCAACATAAACCCATTATTGTAATTGATAAGCAAGGATACCATCAGTGTTGTGACCATGAAGCAAACCGAAAGCTTGAGCGTAACATTTTTTATCCGGGATATTCCGTGGGCGATCAATAAATAATAAAATGGAGTAATGATAATGAATTGCCTATCAATATATAGAGGGATAGCGAACTTGGAGATCATGAAGATCACTATTATTGGCAATAGAAATGACAAAGACAGAAAAACCGCATACTTGTTCTTTTCTTCGATGCTTTTATAAACACCGTATATGAACAGGGCAGCTAAAAGGGCTGTCCCAATAATAAGTTGGGCATAATTTGCCGAATAACCAAGGCCAAAGACCGCAAAGCTTAAAAACAGGCTTTTTAAAGTTGGCGGCATAAGCCAAAAGGGATTCTTTACTATATACAGATGCGGCGCAATAATAATCCAGATTAGTATACACCCGGCCAGCGCGATAATAATACATAAACACATTTTTTTAAAACAGGGCAAGCCGCGTTTGAAACATAAGAATCCGGCAGCGATCATTAACAACAAAACGGAATAATAGTTTGTCAGAATGGCAAACAATCCTGATATAAGAAAATAAAACCAAAAGGCCCCTTTTTTTCCTTGTATTATTTTTATAAGGAAATAAGTCGCCAAAAGAGAAAAAAATACTGAAATCGCGTATGCCCGCATTTCTTGCGCGTACCAAAGCTGAAAAGGACTCATAGCCATTAACAAAAGCGTTATTATGGCGGTTGAACGTTCATATATACGGCGGGCTAATTTATACAGGATAAGCAAAGAAAATGTGCTAAAAAAAACGGAGATCAGCCTCAACGACTGGTCTGCTTTCAGAAAGAAACTTGAGATGTAGATCAATATATAGTAAAGCGATGAATGAGGATCGTTCAGGAATCTCTCAAACATAACCGACAAAACAGAGAGCCCCGGATAAGAAGCAATTCCATCTATATTCCGGTGTGAATAACTGCCTGAGGCAAGCTCATCAAACCATAAGTCATATTTATTCAGATTGTAGAGCCTTAAAGCTAACGCAAAGATCAGGACCAATAAAACGATAAACGTTGTTTTATGCTGATAAACAAACCGGAAGCTTAAATCTTTATTAAACAAATTAACCATAGCCTATTTTATAGAATGCCGGTGATAATATATCCAAGCGCTCTTAATCTCCCCTTATATTCTTAAGAAATAAGGGAATACCCGATCCGGCCTTATTTCGATCGCTTTTGTATAATCCAGGATTTCCCCTTCTCAAGAGGCCCTATTCGAGCGATAAACAAGCCCTCGCTTACAGGATGCTCTCGCATGATGCGGGAATGCAGTTCCCTGGACGCTGGATCCCACCTGTTTCAAACCTTAAACTTACGAAGAGATTATTTCCCGCAAGGGCAAAAGAATTGTTTTGCAACTTAAAGAAACATTATCGATTACGTACAGCGTCTAGGATTTTGCTAACTTATTACTGATCACAAATCCTATGATCGAAAGGACCATAAGGATAAAACCGGCAATAACGATCGCCTGATTGGGCTGCACAACATTACGTTTAATCGTTAACCTTATAGAAGAAACATCCAGTTCCGTTTTCCCCTTCGGCTGCAGCGTAAAACTGTATTCCCCCGGCTCCCGAACAAAGAAAGTCTTAATATTGGACATCTGGGAATGATACGACAGAGAGGTATTCGAAGATGATTTCTGGCTTGGTTTCTGATAGGAGACCATAAAAGTACCTTCCCAAACAGGAATATCCTCCTTCTCTAATTGTACGCTATAATAATTTTTCCTAAAATGCGTCCCCGATACACGTATGGGGGGCATATAATTAACAGAAGCGATAAAACTGACCGGATTCATATCAGGCGACAAGTTAACCATTATTGGCGTTTTCCACTCAGAAGCCCCTTTGGACTGAACGCTCAATCCCCCAAAACCGGCCCTATTGATGTCTTGCGAGAAGATCTGATATGACCCGGCCTCAGAGCCGCTCAAAGAACCGCAATAGATAGCATATGCCGGACCGAGCAAAATACCTGCCACAAGAAACAATACACTTATTATTTTCATCTAGGCCCCCCGGTTAAAAATACTTGTTTTTAAAATAGGGACACATTCTATTTATTCAACTTATCACTATTTTCTTCGGCGCCCCCTAAAATCCCTCTTAAAAATAATGCTTAACGGTTACGAGACATCCTTAATGTCTTGCCTTTTAGAAACAAGCTGTGTTCTATTTCTCTCTGCCGGATGCTTTCTTAAGATTGCTCAGCGTAGATTCAGCGACTCCGCTGCCCAATGCTTCGATTTTATGCACGTCTTCCCACGCTTTATCATATTCTTCTTTTGCTGTATATGTTACGAAACGCAAGAAATAAGGGAATACCCAATCCGGCCTTATTTCGATCGCTTTTGTATAATCCAGGATCTCCTCTTCTAAAGAGGACCCATTCGAGCGATAAGCAAGCCCTCGTCTACAGTATGCTCTTGCATGACGCGGATCGATCTCTATTGCTTGCGTAAAATCGGCGATCGATTCTTTTTCTATCGCATTGTAAAATTGATA
>CAZPNW010000080.1:0-3060 GCA_964588175.1 uncultured Planctomycetales bacterium | reverse complement strand
TAGGTACCCCCGGTTGATGCAAATAGGTATAATCCCGGCCGCGGAAATTCTTATAGTTAGCCTCATTGGCATGCAACTGATGTATATTCAGGTGTTTGACACCCGCTTTACTCATTTCCCCTAAAAGCCGTTTTACAATCTCAAAGTCTTCCGGGATCATCGGGATCTCGACAGTAACAACATCAATGATCCTGCTTGCTTGCCTGAGCGGCCCTAAATCATATCCCCGGGCGCTTATATTAAATCTGATCTCATTCAGGCCGGCGCGTTTAAGTGCCTGCAATCTCTCTTTTGTAACTAAGTCGCCGTTAGTATATACCCAAAGGTAAAGATCTTTCCCCAAACAGCCCCGTATTGCCTTTATAAAGCCGGTTAATCTCTCAAAATCGATGAACGGCTCTCCACCGCTCAAGCCGGCTCCCTTGCATCCAAAAGCGTTCAGGTAACCGGCATATTCTTGAGGGCTGTTAAAAGCGATCTCTTCCGAGGGGAATAAATGACCTTTAGATTCTTTATCCTGAGGGCAATAAAAACAATTCCTGTTACAGTCCTGGGTCATGAATAAACACGACCAATGCCCCTGCCCGCATAACTGGCACCCGCGCGATAACGAACCGGTATAGAGCTTACTCCCGAGAAAAGAGTACCGGACATCGCCTTTTAAAGACGCGAGCAGGCTTGAGCGTTCCTCATTTACCTGCGGGTATTCTGACGGGTTCAGCCATTTCAGATCGGCATAAACCCCTCCCATTAAACGTTTGACGGTAAGGATATCTCGTTCTCTTTTATCCATATTCGATACTCCATGCTCTAAAAGTCAGCGATTTAAGCCCGCGTGTTTATCTTGAGGCATACCGAAGTAAATCAAACAGGCATTTATATCGGAAATGCACGGTTGATTTAATTTTAGCACAAAAACAACGGGAGCGTGAAAAAACAAGGGAAACGATTGCGGGAAATTAAGAATACGGGTTTACCTTATGCATCTCAACCGGAGAATATCTGTTCCAGATCCAACGGCTCTTCAATCGTATCAAGGATAACGAGAATATCCCGCAGAAGCGGATCTGTCTCTTCAAAAAGCTCTTCTTGGACCTTAAGGATATCGATTATAAGGGATACGACCTCATCCACAGACCGTGTATCGATGCCTTGAAGAGAAAGCGACTGCAGGTATTCTTTGATCCTCTCAGGGCATATGCATACACGGGAATCAACCAATTGCCGCATCTGTTTAAACTCCTCAGGCAAATTAACGGCGCGCACCTGGCCGCTTCGAGCGCCGGGCATAGCCGCCCTGAGACCAACCATGGCTTGCGTAACGATAGGCAGCGCGCGAAAATCGATACCGCCCAATCTGTCAGCGGGCACCTCTTCTAATGATGATACCGGGGATGCCGATAAAACTTTTCCGATGACCGAATCGACGCGTATGGTAAAATAATCAAAATATAATTCCCTCCTTAAACTAAGGCCGTATTTCCAATAATCTTTTTCCTCGATCTTAAGCTCTTTTTCAAGATACGCGATATAAAACTGCGTCGCTTCTTTTTCCGCCATTATTTTACCGGTTTTTATTTTACTTCTGGATAACTCTTTCAGGAAAACATTCATTAAGAAAGTCCCGATACCCGTACCGTCGCGTTGTTTCCCCGGCATCACCCCTATATCGGTAAGCTTGCCTTCTCTTATCCCCTCAAGCATATCAATATTCATCCTGCCTAAGATCTCTCCTTGAGCGTTAAGGAAAACGAATGTCTTATCTGCCCCGGCAACAAATGACTTATTTTTAAACCGGGAGATGAATTCTTGGATATTTTTATCTATATCGGCGCTAGGAAACCCGGGCCGGGCCATAACAACTTTACGCGCAAGCTCACGGACCGCCTGCTCATCATCTCCCAAAGATCCCAAAGCAGTACTGACGTCAATTACCGCGCCAAATGCACCGTGCACATAGCCGGATCGCCTAAAACTTTCCTTGAGCGCCTGCGACAGCCTGTTTTGAACGCCGCTTGGGACATCTTTTTCCGCCATAGGCGAGGAAGAATGGTTCATCACCGATTTCTTTATTAATTCCGAATCCAAAGTATCCGCTTGAACCTTATCCGCGAATTTACGGAGGATCTTTTCAGCTGTTTTTCTTATTATATCCCTGTCGGTTTGTAGTACTATTTTACCCAGAGCAATGGCAGTAACGCTATCCCCCATACCTTTGTATTCGATCTTAGCCCCTAATTCCCTCGAGAATTCATTCAAAATAATGGCAGACGGATAACTCATCCTGTTATTTACCGCTACCCCCTCAATAAAATCCAAGAGTTCAATATAAGGAGCCTGGCCAAAAACAACAGGGACAAGCGCGGCTATTATTTCATTAATGATCTTTCCGTCCCGGAACTCCCGCAATCTTTGAGATGCGCCTGACAAGTCATTTTGTTTATGGCCGAGTTCATGGAGCTCAACTTGCCGGTCTAATATCTTCTGTATTTCCGCTCCGCTTTTGCCTGCAAAATCTTTTTTGATAGCTTCCTGGGCTAAAGCTTCTATGTGCGCGAGGAATTTCCGGGATGCTGAAGCATAATATTTATCTCCCTTTAAAACACCCGCTATCTCACGTGCCTTGGAACCTGTCGCGTCAACTAAAACAACCACGAATTTATCAACCTTTGAATTATGCCCGAATTTAGCAGGTTCCAGGTTAAGATTGTCTAATCGGGAGATATACAACACACTGACCGCCCTGCCATCAGTTAATAAATAGTTCTCGCGCCTTTCGATAGAATATGTTAAGAACAAAATACGATTATCGCGCGTATACGCTTCCATATAAAAACCGGCGGCTTCCGGCACAAGGAATTCCTCATTGATCCGGGATATCTGCTTTGTTATTTCGTCGTACTCGTTTTGAGTCAATATTTCTCCGGTGACCAGGACTTTTGAGAGAAGCTCAGAGAATTGAGCATTGATCAGCCGGGCCTTCTCTAATACCAACCGTTTCTGCTCTGTGATACCTGCGGCATCTTTATTATTTTGGATCAAGAGGATCAAGTCAATGAT
>CAZPNW010000079.1:0-23219 GCA_964588175.1 uncultured Planctomycetales bacterium | reverse complement strand
CAAGGCTTCCTGGCGGTTCATGACCTTGATCATAAGATCATCGCTGATACGACGGCGAGAGGTTTGCGCCAAAGAAGATGAAGCAGGCGCTGCATCGTTAATCTCCCCCGCATTCGCCGACATAAATAATTCCATCATTTGTTTCGGGCTTATCCCGTCGGCAATATCCAGCCCGGGGACGATCACTCTGGCAACGGGAAAATTAAATTCAGTCCTGGTCAGGTCGATATAATAAGGGCTATAGCCATTCTCTACTAAAAGCCGCTCTATCACGCTTAGATCCCCTTTGACGTTTCCCGTTGAGTAATTGGGGAGCCCTGTTTCCTCGAGCAGTTGTATTGCCAAAGGCAACTCGCTTTGAATAGTTTCTTTGCGTATACGATAGACATGATGGAGCTTGACGTTTAATTCGCAGAGCGCCCTTAACAGGGCGATCTTCCCGTTCAAATGGCTGCCGCTTCCTCCCAGGATCCTGCCGTCATCGGTCTTGACAAACGCGCGGTATGCCGGAAGTCCCAGCTCCGTAGTGATATCAAGGACCTGAATATGCATATCTCTTTCTGCGGCCAGATTCACTATTGCCCCTATCCTGCTTCCTTCCTGGGGCGCAATGGTAAAACAGCGTTCAGGGGCATACAACACGTTTGTATCTCCGTAGCGCTCGATCACCTCCAAGAGCCCGTACAACTTAGCTTCATTCATAGTATTGCCCGAGGCCATGCCGTTAGAGCTCATCGCGGAATACGAAATAACGGGTTCATCGAAATTAGTGCAAAAGAAAGCGATCTGCGCCGGCACCAATACTTCTTCCAACCCGCCCGGGCCCAAGCGCAAACCCTTAACCCAGGAGAGCGGCTGATCATCATAGGGGATCTGCAAGTTCAACGTATTGGGGTCTAATACCTCGAACCCTTTTTCTTCCAGGAAACTGCGTCTTCCCCAGGCGAACGTCTGCACCTGATTAAAACCATCCGAGAAATTCTTTGAGGAACCCGCGGCAGCGCTGTAACACTCGATCATCTCCATAAAACCGGACACAGTCGATTCTTCTCTGGTCAGCCCCCTGCCCGCGCTGGCCATCGCTGCCTTGAGCCTGTAATGCTGGCGTAGCTGCTTTACCCGGAGAACCAACTGCCAGTGTATGCCTATAAAATACGTATTGTTAAAACCAAATCCTATGATCGGTTCATCGTTCAACAATCCCTCAAAATCCAAAGCCATGATCCGCTTGAGCGTCTCTTTAATCGGCTTCTCCCTCAACGATATACCGGTCTCAATATCTGCCGGTTCAACACAAGAGATGATATCTCTGACGTGGACAGCCGTGCGTCTCTGAATGATCTCCTTGGCCAATAAATGCGGCATGACCGGAAGTTCCGTCACACCAAGCTCCAGAAGCGTTTTATGCGTAAGACGGTTCTGGCTGATCAAACGTTTAAGCTTCTTTTCCGCCAGCCCGACTTCCATCGTGGTCATCGCCCGTATATTCGGGAGCGGATGCTTCCGGTACAGATCAAGGCACGACTCCACCCCGATCCTTTCGACTACCCCCTTCATTGCCTCCAGTATAAAGTCGGCTTCCTTTGATTCAGCCAGTACCCCATAGAGTGACGGGAAGGGATCGGCAACGAATCTTCCCAACAATTCCTCCAGCACTTTATGGCCTCCTTCTTCCACAAGCTGCTCTAAGTATTTGATCATAAAAATATCGTTTGGATGCCGGAGCAGGTACATGATAACTTCGTCAAGGCTCAAAGGAACCTCTGGCTGCACGAGATAATGCCCTCTGCCTTGCGCCAATGAATGGCTGCCTAACTCAGGCTTCTGGGTATAGACGATCGCTTCTTCATCGCGGCTCCCGAGAGCTTCCTTTGCCAAAGGCTGTTCCAAGATAACCTGCGGGCAGGTAACAGGATTCTCACTTGCCTGGGAAAAAGCCTGCTTGAATAACGCCAGGGCCGCCTCGAATGCCTTCAGGAAATCTTCTCTGAGCTCATCGGCCTCGATCGCGCTGATCCGTAAGCGGTAAACCGGCTCCAAGAAGAAGGGAAGAAAAGCTTCCTGCGTGGAAATAACTCCTTTGGTAACAAAAGAGGCGCTTAACAACTTACCAGAAAGCGTCTGTACATTCTGGATACGATCAACCATCTTTATCAATTGCGCTATCAGGCCTTCAATACCGCCGGCATGGGCTAATTTGGTAAAATATGCTGTTTCATCGATGCTCCCGTTCTGTGCTCGCTTTGTCAACAGATCGACGATCGTATAGATCTGCCGGCCGAACTGCCCGCGAAGTGCCTCATCGGTAATATCTTGCTCCTCAAGGCTGTCATGCAGGATGGCGGCGATCATAATGATGTTCCGTATGTCTCTTCTTACGTATCTGAGGCCGCAATCGACCATCAGCATTTTCACTATATCGAGGATATGGGAGAAATAGGGATTGACCCTGTCTTTGCGCGACTGACTGGCATGATAATGGGCAACGACCATTAACGCCTTGCGCATCTGCTCTCTTTCCTCCTGGTTAAAAGTAATACCGCAATCCTGCCCTATGTTATAAATGATCCTATCGATCAGGTCGCGCTTTTCAAGAGAGTATTTTCCCTTCCCGATCCTTTGGTCCAGCCGGGATAACATATAGTTTAAATACATATATTCCGGCAGCTCTAATTCAAAAAGGAACCGTGCTTGGGCTTCCTCAAAGCCTTCAATGTCGCTGATCCGGGGAGTAAAGAACGCGCTGATATTGATCTCATGCATGGCCAGGAATTCGGTCACCTTAAGCAGCTCCTCAACCCGATGAGGAATGCTGAATTCCAATATCCATTTACTGTTATTGCCGTTCTTGGCGCCGTTTACTCCATTGTCCAGGTCTTTTACCCGGCTGAGAGCCTCCTTTATTCCGGCTTCATCTTCGGCTGTTTTAGTAACTACTCCTAAATTGAAGACGTGCGGATCAAGATGCTGCCGCCATTCGATGAAATAGAATTCCCCTTTCTTATAAAGCGACTTTAATATATTATGGAGCAGGCCGGGACGGTTATGCAGGAAATTCAAACGGAAATCCTGAAGCCGCAAACCTCCCATTTCCTTAACCTCGGAAATCGTATCAAAATGAATATACCGAGGTTTAACCTCTAAGCTGGAGGATGAAACAATACTATATATAGGAAGAGATATCGGGCTGGAAGAAATATATAAATAAGGTGTTTTATAAAGTCTTTCATAACGCCTTATAAAACCCCCGACTTCATCTGCGGTATAGTGTAAAGATTGACGGTAGAATAAATGTTTAAAGAACTCTATTCCCTGAGGAGACGGGTCACGAATACGAAGGACCTGATTACTTGCCCTTATATAACGAGAGCAAACATACCATATTAAACTGCTCCCCACTAAAGAGACAGTAGGATTTTCCCTGAATTGATTCCACGGAGCAGTTTCAATATGATCGATAATAACATTCTTCGGATTAATACTGATACTGACAGCGCCTTGGACCTGTTTTTGCCCTGAAACCAAAAGCCTGTTCTTCAGAAAACTGAACCGAGCATAAAGCAACTCATCAAAACCAGGGATTTCTGTCAAAGCAACAAAAGTCTTATGCCGGGATGAGGAATATCGTAATAGCGAGCCGACATGCCCCTGATCAAATAAATTAAGTTTTTTGAAGGAAACCCACGCGGGATGATACCAATCCCGGAACAAAGCAAGATGCTCGCTGCTCAGCTCTTGGATCTTGCCTTGCAGTAATTCTTCGGTTTGATTCAATATAACCGGGGTACCCGCAAAGATCTGGCCGTTCCCCTCATTCTTAATCAACGTATCCTTTAAAGGAGAACTTCCCCTCTTTGCCCCGGCAGGGGAAAGGATCTGGATATCCCAGACCAACCCCGAATGATTTCTTCTCTGAACAAATGCCACCTGTGCATTTTCGCTGAACTTACGCATCATGCGAAGCAATTGAGTATTATTCACCTGCCCCGCATTCTCCAATGATAAATCTGATTTTCTTAAAAAGAACCTCAAGGCTTCCACCAATTCGTCAATAACCTTTTGTTTCTTCGGATTCATTGCCTTATCATCATGCGCTAATTCATACAACTTATCGATACTCACGATTTTCCTGCCAAACCTAAAAATATGGGCATAGGGCAACGGCCAAAAAAGAAACGGCTTGTTTTGGCGATAATCACGCATCATCTCTTTCAAGAAACTCCCCAGAGCAAAAAGCATCTCTTCATTTCTCCAAATTTCAGATAGAACGACTTTTCCCTCAGTATGCTCGCGGGCAAAAGTATATAACCGTTCTAAAACAAATGAGCCGATACCTTTATTCTTCAAATATTGATGCCGGTGACTGATATTAAGACGTTGGATATCAACACCTGCATCCGAGACATGCAGGAACACCCGCAAGACCAAAGGACGCCGCCCGTTTACCGTCCTCTCAAACAAGCGCTTTTCATCACCGGGGTTCAAACAAAATCCTTCAATACCGACCGTGTAATTACCCCGCGCATCGCGCTCCTGGGCAGGCAAAATATCAAAAGCTACCAAAATCGGTTTTTCAAAGGGCGTCGCCATTAAGTAATCGGGAACAGCGTAGACGATCCGCTGCCCGGACATATCTCTGCTTAATAAACGGCTAAACGCGTCATTGACCATCACGTGGGAAAGGGGGCATTGCTCTTGCATCGGAGAACTCGACAAATCCCCCGCAAGCCGCTGCGTGCCGCGTGTAGTTATCAAAGCCCATCTGGTTTTCACAATGTTCACTAGGTCAATGGTCGATGGTCCATAGTCGACAAGATTATTTCGGCCTGACATAACAGGAGAGCCGGAGAAATAAAATCTTTTCCCTTTTTCTTGTTTCCAGCCCTTCTCGCCAACGATAAAGAGCACATGCCCCGGTAATGTCAATAAAGAATTTTCCATCGGGAGAAAAACTTCCAAAGCCCTGAGAATACCAAAACCCGCCTGCTTAACCAAAAGCTCTAAATCACCGAGGGCTATCCTGACATAATCATTGACTACCTGCCTGGCTGATCCGTCACGCGGAGGATCTGTCGCGATAATGATCCTGCCTGCCTCCTTTAAAACCCGGAAGGCCTCTTTCAAAGCGATTATCATTTCCAGATGGCCGATTGATTCAGGAAAAATAACCACATCAAACGAATTGTCCGCAAAGGAAAGCTTCTCCGCGTTTACTCTTACTAACAGATCCAATCCTTTATTGCCAGCCTGAGATAACGCGTAATCCGATCTATCTGCGCCAATAACCCTATTTCCTTGCGGAAGCAAAAGGGATTCCAAAGTAGCGTCTCCGCAACCTACCGAAAGCACGAGTTTATTCCAACCTACCTGTTGCGTAATAAACCGGCGATAACCCGCGTGGTGCTTAGCATATGTCGTCTCAATAATTATAGATTCATCGCGTATCCCGGACAAAGTCTTATGGGTAACCGGTGACGCTGCAATTAATATCTTTTCATACACCGTAAAAAACCGCGCTGCAAATACCGGTTTAAAACACCGCCCAAATCTTCCCTGGCGGGCCTGATCCATATTTTGAGCAAAAGACCAGGGTTCATTTAAATGCATATAGCAGATGAACAAAGCTTTTGGTTCAGCATACATGCAGAGATGATCCAGCAAAGCTTCTTCCTGGAAAGTCCCTGCATGGTAATAGTAGAATACGTCGTGGCAGGAGAAATATTTCTCCTGAAGGAAATCATCCCGCAGCAGATTAACTTCGCCCAGAGGGACCCGCGCCTCCAGTTCCTGACGGATATCGACACTCATATCAAAAAGCCTCTGGTTAAATTCAACTCCGGTAAACCGGGCTTCAGGAAAAACCTGCCGCAGAAAATAAACCATCGAGCCATCGCCATGTCCAAGGTCCAGTACATTTCTCCCCGAGAAATCGCACTGCTGCTTTAAATCTACCAGCGGTACCAGGTATTCAAGAGCACTCGCTAAAAAACGGCCCTTTTCGGTCCTGAACAGGCTTACCGGACTGTATCCATGCTCAAGATAATACTTGTGATATAATGCCGTGATCCTGCGGGCGACTTTAACTAAACGTTCTTTTTCTTCAGCATTACCGCCGGAACCCATCCGCATCGGTGAAGCAGAGGAACCTGGAGGATCATCGCGTTCAACTACAGGATCATCTTTGCCCCTGTTAACTACTCTGGCAGCTTTTCTATTCTCTAAAGCATTCTCAATGGCCGGATAGACCGCCATTCCCAATAATGCGCAGGCTCCGACAACATATGCCACATACACCGGCTTAAAGGTATAAGAAAAGAACGGCATTGAAAATTTAAGGATATTACAAATGATCACTCCAATGAACGTTCCCAGGACCATCCCCATAAACCACTCCCCGGATTCAGCAGGAGAAGACGATTTGTCTTTGGTTTCCCGTAAAGCATCCCACAAGCGCCTATTTTCATTTCTATAGACAGACAAACATGCTTCAGGCATATTCTTCAGCGCCTCTTGAGACATAAATGCGGTTATATCATAGCCAAGGGACCAGAGGACTTTAATTATCCTTTCTTTCGTTTTCAACGCTATATCACTGATTCGCTCAACCGAAACATTATTATGATCGGCAGCTATAGTTTTATGTTTTTCCCCTTGTAATACCCGTATCAGTATATTCAAATGCTTATCCAAAACCCCTGAATCTTTTATTACCTCCAATACCTCAGGCTTATTGCTTTCTGTTTCCCATCGTATCAACAGGTCCAACGCGGTATTTTCCACAGGGATATTTTCTATCCTGTACCCTCTTTTTCGAGCGCAAGCATAAGATATTTCCGGAGAACTTGCGCACGGAGAGCTTGATCTACGGATCAATTCTAAATGCGTATTTAAGAAACTGGCAAAGCGCAGCATGGTGCTGCCTAATAATAGCTCTACCGCCATGGGCGCTTTTTTGCGCACGAGAAAATGCATCACCCCTTCCCGCCAATAATCCCTGCCGTCTTCAAATTGATGGAATGCTAACGGCCGGTAATCAGGGTGCATGCTCTCCTCAAAGTCAACCAACGCGGCAAGCAAAAGGAAAATATTCTTACCTACCCTCGAGCTATTACCGGTTTTCCATGATTTTAAGAGCTTTGCTTGCAGGCTCATAATGTCTGCCAGGACTCTTTTGCCCTGATTAGCCTTGTTATCTTTAAATACAAAATCAAGGGCGCCGATACCGCTTGTTTGACCGAAACTTTTCTTTGTTTGAGCGCCTGCCTGCAACAGATCTTTTACTGCCGATATTCTCGATCTTTTCTGGATCAACACGGATCTAACCGTTAATTCTATAGCTTTTTCTAAAAACGCCTTATCAACCAGGGGTTTTCGTTTATGTTCCGCGCTCATTGAAGGAGTGATCAAAGGTAAATAACGGTTTGATTGCGGCGCCCAGCGTAAGAATGCATTTTCAATACAATTGCCCCAGGGAGTGATCACCCACTTGCCCGCGGCTATCGCCGCATGCATGACAAAAGTGTCAGGGGTAACCACGATATCCGCTGACCCGACAAAGCGAAGCAACCCGGCAATATTTTGCTCCGCGAAATGCAGCATCAGGCTTTTGCCCAGTTTTAATTTACCGATACGCTTGTTCAAGTGCGACCAGAACTCACCGGCTACCTGATGCTTAAGGGCAGTCTCCCCGGAATCAAATAATAACCCTACCTGCTCATTAAAGGTAAAGAGCAACCCCGCGACAACATCGACCATATCGCCATAATCATAATCTTTGCGTTCGTTGGAACTGAAGTTATTGAACAAGACCATGGCCCGCTCTTCTTCAAGGCACAATGATTCAGGCAGGAAGGATTTTCTTATATATTCATTTGCCCCTAAAAACCCGATATTCCTATATGATTGCTGCAGCTGCGTGTAGATATTGATATGAGCGGCTTTCCTTTTAACAAGAAACATTTGAGAGCCGTCAAAATAAAGTATATCTTGCTTCATCAGGATGTAATAATCGGTATGAAGCGATTGTTCCGCGGGCAGGTAAAATATAGCCGGCGTATTGGTAGCTTTCATAACGCCTATCACATCGGGGAAGGGATTAACTGAAATAACCAGGTCGAATTTTCTTTGTTTAAGGTAAGCGGAGAGCAATTTTGCGTTGTATTGATAATCCGTCGTTTGGGTCTCCTGCCTGAAACGCTCTTTAAAAATATTGATCTCATTATAACCGAATACCGTATGTGCGAATTTCTTCTCACGCGCCTGCCAAATGCTCTTTTTATTTTGATGCGCCGCCACTACCACTTCTTCTATCTGGTCATGCATAGCCAGCACATTCATGATCAGGCTCCAGACCAATTCCGCTCCATAATCCATTTTAGGAAGCGTAAGGATCAAAACTCGCTTGATCTGGGGAAGTTTATCCTTTAACGGAAGATCGATCTTGGGAAGTTGCGATATATCCACATCGATCGGGGAAGAAGATAAGATCCGCTTACCCATCTCATCTTTTACAAGTGTCTTAAGGAACCAGCCCGCGTAATCTTCAGCTTCGCTTTCAGATTCAGAGTGCAATTTAGGGCTTGCAAAAGCATCCATCCAGGCAACGATCAAGTCAAAACCGATGATCGTATCGGCAAAACCAAAGGAGACAACTTGCGCTACCTTGCGCATTAAAACTCCGACGCGCAAATTAGCTAATTGAAAACCTGTAGGAGAAAGCATACCGCGCAATATCCGCGTCACGAGGGCTCTCGTCTCTTCATTATCCAAACCTTTAAACTGTATCCTTATCCGCTGCCTTGCGGCATCGACACTCAAACGATTTTCTTCTATATATCCGGGAGCTGTCACAACGTTCAAGAAACGCTCGATGGCCGCCTGATACCGCCGACCAATAACATCACGAGCCTCCTGAGATCCCAACAGCCAGTCCCGCAGCCAGGAGATCATATCTTCAATCGAGTATTCAGGGAAGCGCGCTTCCAGCTCCTTAAAACCGGCTATAGACTTTTCTTTAATGCCTTGAATACCGATATATCCTTTCCTCGCAGAAACATCATAGAAGAAGCCATTCAGAAGCCTGCCCTGCTCAGGATTTCTGCGTATTGCCGCCAGCACGAACCGGATACTTTGCGCATCCCAGGGTAAAAGGAGAAAATATGAGATCGCTATCGCCGGATGGTCTCCTGCCACAAAGAATAATTTCTTAAAAAGAATTTCGGAATGATCTTGATCATCTACGCTCTTGAGCCAGCCCATAAACCCGCAGATATCTCTCAATAAATCACGCCGTGAGGAAAGTTCCGCATGCTTAATCAATAATTGAATGCAGTACCACCCCCCCTGGAGGTATACATCAAGCAACCCCAATTTCTCAACCTCGTTGTACGCATAAAGATTTCCGATAACCACCCCTGCTTCTTTTAAGCCTTTACCTATACGGTTTATTTCCTTTTGAAGAGGCGAACCGGCTTGCCGGGTATTGATGATCCTCTGGAATCCAGGGGCCAGGCGCGTAAAGATATCCCGCAAATGAAGATGCCGGTCTTGAAAATTAATATTGCCGAGGATATCAAAGAAATCAGGGCGCGCGAAATACTGCCAGACAGCGGAATGATAATTATAGGGATGGATATAAACATCCTGTATCAGATCCATCCATTCAACAAAACGAATTCCTTTGACCTCCGGGGTAGAGATACCTTTTTTCAATAATTCTTCTTCTTTTTCCAGGATAATATACAGGTATAGATACGAAACCTCGCGGTTGAGCTTATCGGAAGTATGATAATAAAAAACATCCTTTGCGTATACCGGCTTTCCTTGGTATTGGATACTGCCCACCTTATAGAAAAACCGGAATACCCGGTAGAGCCGGGCAATATCAAGGCTTATCACGCCGATCTCTTCATCTGTTTCCCTGCCGAGAGAAAGCTGCGCGCTCTCCCCTACAGCAAAGTGGCCGGTAACATATAAGCCGCCGCGGTCTCTTTTATCCCTGCGCGTTTGGATCGCTACCCTCTGTCCGTCTTCTGAAATGCCGCAAATATGGTCTGTGCGGTGCCAATCTCCGTCGGTATGGATACGCTGGCGCGTCTTTGCGATACCGGTGCGGAAAAGGTTTGCCGGTTCAATACAATCGCAAACCTCCCCTACGATCGGCCGTAAAACGGATATATACGCAGTGAGCTCTTCCTGCGATATCCCCAACTCAACGCTTACCCTCCTTAAATCGATGCTGCCGCTACTTTTCAGTTTATCGGCTATAGCAAGTTTAAGCGATAATTGCTCATCTACGGCAATAGGGGATGCTGACAAGAACTCCTCCCCCTCTAAGATCCGGTAATCATATAAGGTAACCGGCAGTTGAGTCAACTGCCTTGAGGGAGCTTTCCCTAATAACATGATCCGCAGCATTTTCTTTTCCTTCTGCCCGTCATAGGCCAACGCGTAAACCTGTTCGAGACGCTCCATGATACGGTCATGCAAGATACCTAATTGGCGTTCCTTGATATATATTTGCTGGTGCCGCACAAATTCTTTTTGATCCTGGAACAACACTAAATAAGACGCCTGAGTTTCTCCGTACATTCTGGATAGTTCTTTTGCCAATTGCCTCTTGGTAGAAGGAACCCAATACATAGGCTTACCGCAGTCATCGGTAGAGAGTTCCCGCAAACTCAATTGCAGGAACCTGTCTTGATCCGAGTTATCTCCCACATACTCGATCTCGACTCTCCCGCGGCTGGCTGATAACGTTACGCCGAAACGCCCCTGCGCTACTATCTCAGCAATAAAGCCGCGCGCCTGAGGAGGAACATTACTGGACCAATAATAGTGCGGAGTCAAGGAGATCAAATGAAGCAAATATTTATCACTCTCGGTAAGTTTTTGTTCTTTTTTGATTTTCTTGAGAACAGCTGATCTTGTAAGGGGTTCTAACTGGACAAATCGGAGATCAAGGACTTCGGACAAGCGGTTTATAGCAGGATGATCAAAAAATTGATTAAGCTCTGCTGCCGCAGGAGGACCGCGGATACCCACGTTAGCGCGTATCGTAAAATACGCGATCAACTGCTCAACGATAGTCTTATCTTTATTTTCCGCAAGCCATAACCGGTACTGCACGGCCACAACTGTTGGAAGCGTATTTTCTGACGATTTACCGGCAGGCACCGGGCTTTCAACAATAAGCTTCTTAACCTGAGCGCTGATCCGCTGCTGCTGCGCGCGCAGATCGTTCAAACGGACCTTAAGTGCGGCGCCAGCGGCTTCCAGAAGTTTAATGACCTTAAGGTCTCCCGATAACAACTTGGCGCGGGCCTCCTGCAGCGCCGGATATACCTGCTGCTTTTTGATCTTTTCACGCGCTTTTTCAAGTTTCAATAACGCGATTATTTCATCGATAGCTTGCACAAACGACTCGCGCTCTTCTTGGACTTTTTCCATTTGGAACATATTCAACTGGCGGTTTCTCACTCTAAAATCTTTAATTGCCGCAGACAAAGACTCTATTTGAGGCAATGCTTTCTGAGTCAGCGCCACTTCCTGCGCGATCCCTTCAAGCATGTGATTTTTTTCCCGCACATCGGCCGGGAATACCGCTTCATCCGTATCTTCATTTATGGGGCTTCCTGAAAGCAGGAAGTTTTCACGATCGGTTTTCCGCATGCCCCAAAAATGCACTTCCTGGTATCTTTTTACACTCCAGGACTGAGCCAGCTCCCATAACCAGTTATCTTTATAGATCTGCGTAACATCGCCGGGCCAAAAAGAATCGATCCAGCGCTCACCGACAATTTCCTTTGCATATAAAACATCTTCCCGCTCTTTTTTAATACTTTTAGTGTCTGTCGCGAGGTATATGGTACTTCCCGGTTTGGCGACGCGAACAAGCTCACGGATATGCGCGGCAACGGCCTTGATTTCTAAAGACGCAAAAGCGTCGTACAACGCGCGAAACTCATTTTCATAATCCTTCTTTTTAATACCCAGCTCTCTCTTTAATTTCGAGGCCACAAAATCAAGGAAATAGCCCGGCAGCATGACAGTAAGGACCATACTTGAAAGGACCAGGTCAATACTATTATTTTCAAAAGGAAGCTTTCTTGAGATCTTCACATTCTTAATAAGGTCGATGGTCCGCTGAAGCAACAGGACATTCTTATCATTAAGGCCAAGCGGCTGTCGATTCACGAAACGCCGATACCCAGCCGCAACAAGAGAGATCAGTTCTTTATAACTCACTATTTGCTCATGGGAATCACGGGCTATTGTTTCAATCGCTTTGATCAACTCAAAAGTTACCAAAGAAGCATCAAAGTGAGTAAAGTGTAAACGGGACCGCGATTCCAAGGGCAAGCTCCGCTCGACCTGGGCAAAGGCCTCCCGGTTCACATCAATACAATTGACTTCCTGGAATTTATCGGTTAATAAGCGGGTATTAATATCGCCATGCATCCCTAAACCGAAAACAAGCGCCTGGGAGTTCCCCCGGCTTTCCGATATCGCCTGAGTAAAACCTTTTTCCAGATTTAAGTAATGCCTGCGCCACTGTTTGTTATAACTGCCCTGTGCTGCCAAATAGCGATTTATTTCTCCTGCATAATAAACAAACTGTCCAAGCCAACCGTTCTCGGGTATAAAAACAGGATACAAATCATTATATGAAACGGCAGCGTTTGCCTGCATCGGGCTCGCTGAAATATTGCCCGAACCATAAGTTTTCGCCGAAACCGGCAATGGCACGTATTCAACAAAAACAGCCACTTTGCCCGCATTCCTGTCTTTTTCCCTGCCGCCCCTGATAACCGCGATAACGGGAGCGCCGTTTTTCAAATGCAGGTTAACCGCCCCGCAAAGGACAGCGCGCCCGGCTTCTTTTATGTAAACTTCAATAGGAATTCCGCCATAATTTGTAATAAAATCCTCATAATGGCCCCATTGTGCCTCAAAGACGCCGGTTCCCTTCCCGGATAAATATTCCCTGAATGTTACAGAAGCGCCCTCTGCTCTATGGTCAAAATAATCCTCTCGGTCACGGCGCAGCATTTCTTTATAGGCGCAGGGGCCGAATCTCTGGGGGTAGACGATCTTAAGGTACTGTTTATAGGTGTAGGGTTTTTGTGTCAGAGGGTTCAAAAGGAATTTGGAATATTTTAAATGCAAGAGATAACTCTCCGGGCTTATTTTCTTACGTTTAAAAGCCGCGTAACCGCTGAGCGGGGTAAAGGTATAGCGCCCCATTCCTCCGGTAAAAGCTTCTGTCGCTTTCAATACCGCAGAGGCGATCTTTGGCCCAAACCGGTTTTCCTGATAATCTTTCCTTACTGCCACCGCGTAATGTATCCAGCAATTATCAACACCCCTGTTACGCTTGATGCTCATGATCTTCTTCAACGAACGTGGCAAAGCGGCGGTATCTTTGGCAAAAACTGATGCGCACAGGAGGATCGCGATCATTTCACCGGTTTGATTTAATGCTACCAGATGCCCGCCGGGATTATTTCCCATGATCGAAATAAGTTCTTGCAGAGACAATTCAAAACGCTTGCCCCAGGTCTGGTTATGTAAAACCCATGCGTTCTTGAGCGCCTCAGGGACGCCGGATAAAGTAGTTATAACGATCTTAATGGCCTTGTTTTTCCCCTGGATCTGCTGCTCTTCCCATATTACCGGCAGCTCCCCGCCAGTAGTATTAACCAGCGGGCTTCCCGCAAGATCACTCTTGATACCGGAAAATATTTGTTTCTCTAATGCTGCTCTATAACGTAAATACAATTCTTGGAATTCTGCTGTCGCATATATATTACTTTTTACATTTTTCGCCAGCATTGCGAGGCTTCGGTCAAAAGTCAGTATATCCTCCTCATGAACGATATCCGCGAGAAGGATATCCTTAAGTACGCCTTCGATCTCTTTTTTGTTTAACATACGGATAAACATCTTGATCCAGGGAATCGACATCCTGTTCATGCTCAAGGATACAAACGGTAAATATTTACTCCATCTCCCCAGTAAGAGCAGGATAAATTTCTCGCTGCGCGCCAACTCACCGCAAATGACCACCTCCATGAGCGCTCTCCCGGCCCTCTTGCGCTCCCGGTTCTCTTTATCCGCGGCCATAAAGACAATCTCTATCATTTCCAGGACCCGCGGCTGCAAAGTCTTTAGTTTATCTCCTAAAGCGTCGCGGCTGATACGCAAAGTAAAAGCTGTTAGATCATTGGTGCCGATACTGACAAAATCAGATTCCCGCATTATCTGCCGGCAGATCTCAATAGCCCCCGGAGTTTCCAGCATAAAGCCACGCGGCATTTTTACTGAAAGGGCGGCATTCAATAGCTTTTCCTCTTGATCAAGCTCCTTGACCGTATCATCGAGGTCTGATCTATTCCTCACCATTGCCACAAAGAATCCGATGTTCTTGAACGAAGCCCCCTGCTGCGCCCGAATGGCTGCGCGGTACTGATCGCGCAGTAATGTTCGTCCTTCCCGCAGAAGAAAATCAATACCGCATGCCGGCGTATCGCCAAACGCCAGGAATGTTTTATCTGCTGCCTTATCAGGCGCCCTGATATGGAATTTCTTTAAACTCCTGCCGGATATCGTTACTTCCGAAGCTTCGCTGAAAATACGCAAAAATTCTTCTTCTCCGGGGGCGCGCTCATCCTGATAGAGGAATTCTGTCCTTACTAAACCGACCCCGTCAGCGCCATAAGACAGCGCTTCAAAAGCCTGCCGCTGTAAATCACGCGCGCTTCCGCCGATATTAGCCAAAATCTCCACCTGCGTGCCTGCGCCGTTATCGGTCGCCGCCGCCTCATACGCATGCAGGGAGCATATTTCACGCAAACAATCGCCGCGAAGCTTGATATCAATGAATTCATGCTTGGTTTTTTCTGAAGGATTAACCACTGCCAAACCATTTTTGCCGTCCAAAAGGACCTCATCTGCCGGATTGATCAGCGCAAATACATCTTTTTTCTTTGCGGGGACAAGTACAGCCCCCGTTAAAACAGGGATATCTTGAGTCATGATCACCCAATGCGCGGTATGGTCTTTTGTGCCGGAAATAACAGCTTTGATACTCGGAAAACGTTCCCTTAACTCAAGCAAGGTCGGATAATCGATCTCAGAAACAACCAATATCAAGTCCTTCTCTTTAATGCTTTCCCCGCCCACAAAATCAGTTAAAAGCCGCCGGACCAACTGAGAAATATAATTCGTAATTATCAATTTCTGCGTCTCATCGAAATCCGCAAGCCGCTCCTCGGTTAATTCGTAAATAACTTTTTCCGCGAAATAATGCTTTTTACTAACAGTAAAGTTCACCAACTCACGGATGCTGCTTATAAACTCAAACGCGTACCTGTCAGCCTGATCAATGCGCTTTAAAACATGCTCCAGCGCGCGGGAGAAGCGTTTGATCTCATCTTCGACCTTTTGAGAGATCGCTTCCGGATCATCACCGCGGTTGGTAAAGGTATCTTTTTTCCTCAAGTACACGATCAGCTCTGAAATAATATACACAAGGTCAAGAGAACCTCTTTCAACCGGATCCTGCCTGCCGTTAAGTTTAGCCAAATAAGAATTTAAGATCACTTTACTAAAGCTTGGCAACGGCTTGCCAAGCCCTTTGATCGCAAGGATCTCCCGGGGTTCGGAATATAAATACAAGATCCTCCGCGCAGCCAGGCGCTCCTGCTTTATCAAGGCAACAACATCGCGTTTAATATCACGCAAAGAATGATACACGAACATATACCTGAACTCTTCCTCTGACCCAGTCCCCTGATAGCTTTCAAATTTAGCCTTCATATTTCTATAGAGCGGATCAACGAACCTTATAAAATGAGCTGTTTCGGCAGTTACATCATCGACATTATAGCGGTTAAGCAAATGGCCGATAATATGGTTGCACAATTCTTCCAAGGGCTTGATGACACTGGTATTTACCTTCAATTTCCCCACTTCCCGGGCAACCAACGCCGGAAAAACACCCGCGGCGTTCATCGCTTCCTTCTTGATCTTCTGTATCGCTTCATCTTTTAATCTTCCGATGATCTCAAAAATAACCGGTGGATAATTCTTTTCTTCCCTTTTCATTTCTTTTTGGACCTGTTCCACGATATCTTCGAAAGAATTTACTTCGTCAGTAATACTTGCAGCGATAACATCTGGCGCATCCCACGGTTTTACGATACCGTAGGCTGCCTGCATAACGTTACCTACAAAACCCCATTTAATAGTTTCAGCAAAAACGACTCCATCTACGCCGTTAGAAATACCTTCAACCGTGAGCTCAGGCGTACCGTTTGTTTTCGTCTGAGCGATCGCCGAACTGCTCCCCGCGGCAGGCGAAGCGGAGAAAATAAGCTCATAAGACTGCAGCAGGTCATCTTTCGAGCCGACCCCGAGGTCTTTTAAATCGGACAACAATTTTATAATACCTTCCGCATTAAGACGCTGTTGGTCTGCTGCTTTAAAGATCTCCGGCAAACTCATTTTTCGTTCTTGAGGAGACAATCCCAGGTCATTCCAAAAATCCATAAAATCTACGACTGCCGCATGATCAAAACCTCTTTTGCGCGTTTCGACTACAATTTTATAGATCTCTGAAAGGATATTCGGATATACCTGATGCAGAAATAACGCAAAGCTATGCATCATACTTTTGCCGGGCTCAAGGACCTCTTTTATAAAGGCATCGGTCTGAGCAATATCCCAATTCTTATTCCGGCAATAATCCAAGACAACGCCCAGGAAATCCAAAATTTCAGCCGGCTTGTATTTTCGCAGCATTTCAAACTCTTGAGTATATTTTAGGCTTTGCTTACGTAAGAAGATACCTTCTGCCTGCCGCTTTAACTGTTGTTGCTCATTTCTATAAGCCGCATCACAAACAGCAGTATACCCTGCGATTTCAACCTTCAACTGGCGATCGAGCTCGTCTGCCGCGGCCTGGCGCTCCTTCAAAGAGTTCTGCTCAAGAATTTCCTTACTCAAGATCCCCTCGTTTAATGACCGCGACTGTTCTGCATAGCTTTCTTCAATCTGCAGGGATTTTTTGCAAGCCATTTCAACAGCCAAAGACTCCAAAGCGCTCACGAGCGGCTCTACCTGCGCGCGGACCTTTGATTTTTTCAAATATTGGCTGACGGTAAGGATTTTTAAGAATATTCTTAATTCCCGAGCTTCCTCTATATCAAGCTCTCCTCCATTAGCCGTTATGAACTCCAAAGCAGACTGAAAAGTTTCATATACCGATTTATCGGTGCGCTTGGCCTTTACGATGCCGCTCACAAACCTTTCTTTTACCGAGCGGATCAAAATACCGCTCAATAACTCAGACAAAAGATAATTTCTATAGAATTCTTTATTGAAATAACCGGAATCAATCGCTTTCAGGAACTCGCTTCTTGCCTCAAAAGCGAAAGCCCGCGCTAACTCAGGCGCCTGCTCTTTCATATCTTCCGCCTGATACAAGAGGGAATCACCGATTATCCGGTGAGCAGTACCTTTACGGCTTATATCATTATCGGTCAGCAACACCGCAACAGACCCTGCGGCGATCGCCTGGGAATAAAGGCCGGCATTCAAATAGCTGCCTGCCATAAGCAGGATAGTGCGCGCCAGCATATTTTCCAACTCAGGAGCTACGGTAAGATCCATATACGGGACCGTTGCTAAGAAAATCCCCAAATTCTCCTCTGAAACGACAACATTTCCCGGCACTAATTGAGTTAAACCGAGCATAGCGTAACGCAGGCTTTCCTGATCGTTTTTCTTTAAATAATAGGCTTTTGCGATCTCAAGATATATATTACCCAGGAACATATCAAGCCCATACTCGCCATCCCGGTTTTTCTTAAGTTTCATATCATTGGGTAACGATTCTTCGATCGTTTGGGCTTCTTGTAATAACTCTAAGGCCTTATCAATATTTTCTTCGCTATAACTATAGGTTTCACTCAGCGCGATCAAAGCAATTACCCTGTTAAGGCCGGAAAGATATTGAAGCGCTTCTCCCATATAAGAACGGACCAAATCATAGTTTCCCAATCGCAGCGCAGAGCGTCCCCCCTGATAGTGCGCTTCCAGTTTTGCCGCGGGAGCTAAAGGATATATCGAAAGCACCTGGCTAAAACTTTCCAGCGCCTTATCATCTTTACCGCTGTACTGACACATGTATCCCCGCAACAACAATATCTCTACTTGCTTACTTTTAACGCTTAAAACCTGGTCAGGAGCAATACCCCTTATATTTAATTCCGTATTAAGCGACTTAATCGCGGTATCAAGGCATGCCCAGGCCCGGGGAGCAATATCGGCAGCCGTCCGCTGCGCGATAAGAAATAAGGTATTCGCCAAAAGGCTGCTTATTTGCGCTTTAGAATAATTTTCAGGAGCAATACGTAAAGCTTCTTCATAAACAACCAGGGATTCATCAAGGCGGGACATATGGGCAAAACACAAGCCTTTATTAGCCAAGATATCCACCAAGAAAACCTTTTCATTCTTTGTTAAAGAAATATTCCTGCACTGCGCTGCTGCCCGGTCAAAAATAACCAATGCTTCCGCAAACTTAGATTCAGCAAGCAAGCTTCTGCCTTCATGATAAACCTGAGCAATATCGTCCAGCGTAATAGGGCTTGAGCCGGGTTTTTCCGCATCATTTCCCTCTAGAACGCGGAAATAATAATCCCTGCCTTCCCACCCGGAATTTATTTTCTTGCCCGGCCAGCGAAAAGTTAAAGTGTACTGCCCCGGATGCTCGGGATAAACAAGAGCGACATACTCCCTATTTCCCGGTATATAGGAAGGATCCATGAACCATTCTTTACCGTCAGAATGCCTATAAATGTACGCTTTAAATACGAATTCATTTCTTATGAACAACGGCAGACCAAGCGGCACGGCCGCTTCAGTATCCGCATGCCGCTGCCAATCCCACTCTACTCCTCTGGTGAGAGAAAAAGTCCTGCCTTCCCATTTAACCTGAGTCCCCTTTTGGGCAAACCAGATAAACGTAAATTCATCTATATCAGGGTCACGCAATAATGCTTCCCAAACACGGCGATTCTCATTAAATATTAATGGTTGGTCATACGTCTTGACCCAGTCGCCGGCATTATTTTTTACCCCCGCATGCACCATTCCCGGAGCCCGGGCAGAAACGCATACCGGGACATCCCGGCCAACCACATTCATACTCCCTGCGTTCTCAAATGTCCATACCAGAGGAGTGGCGTCCGCGAACCCTCGCATTGGCACGTGCACACTCAAAAGCCGCAATAATTCTTTTTGTTGAGGGATCAACCGAGCGCTATTATTGCCGATAACCAGGTTAATACTTTTTAAATATTCCGTGGTAGCCGCAGGCCCCAGCCAAGGCTGCCTTAGATATCGAGGCTTAATAAAAAGCGTGTTCCTATGATGCAGAGGGAACTTATTCCTCAAGCCCTGGCAAATAATAACGCTCAAAGGATACTCTAAAACAACATCATCCTCTCCGGGGATATTACTGTGCCCGTTCTCCGGAAAATCAGCCAGGTAAATAAAATCATGCAGTGAAATTCCCAGCGCTAAAGCGATTTGTTCCATTGCCGCTCCCTTATTTCTCGCAGTCAGAGGCAGCTTTTGATAAGCCTGCGCTTCTTTATTCCAGGCATATATTTTTCTCCCGTTTTCCAGGATCAGGATCTTCCAGGGAAACAGCTTCTGGGTAGACTGCAGCACCCGCTGCCCGACCCACGCAATATCAATATCACAGCCGGTATTTAACCCGAGGATACCGCCGGCAGCATCGATTTTCCCTAAAAGTTCCGGAATACCTTCAGCAAGAGACGACCAGAAATGCTCGCTCAACGTATAATCAAGATCCAAGAAAATAACCGGAACCTTACCTTTATCAATCATAGCCTTCACCCGGTATTCTAAATTATTCAATGCCTTTGCAAAAGAACCTGTTATCGCAAACCGCCTGCCGCGGGAAAGGAATGAAAGCCTGTGTACCATATACGCCAGATTAAACCTGGTCTTTCCCTGAGGGGTAAAAAACAATAGTTCTTTTTTACGCAGCAATTGCCTGAGGATCGGTTCCGGCGACTCAAATTCATGCCAGGCAAAAGACTGTTTGGCCAGAGAAACCACCGATTTACTCCTGTTTCGTTCATCTAATTCTATTACCGTCGGAAATTTATGGCTGTACCAGCGGCTACCGTGGCGTTCACCGCCGACGACCGGCACTAATTCACCCGCATGCTCGATAAAATCACGCAGGTAAAAGAACACATTATAACCGCTTCGAGCCATACAAAGCGCCATCTTAATATATAACCTGCGCAAAACAGGGTCGGGAATAATATCCTTTAAGCTCATTTCGTCATAATTACTCAAGAACAAGACCTCGGTTAACGCGCCTTGAGGATTTGTCATGACCCAGCGCAGCGCGTTATATAAATCTGATATCTTATGAACTGCCGGATCACTCTTCAGCAATGTTTTGATAATATCGTCGAAATAAGTTTTTACGGCCACATAGTCTAATTCATTGTTCCAGCTCCTGAAATAATTCCTGGGTTGGTCGCCATATACTTCAAGGATAAAATAAATCCTTCTTGCGTAGTTCCGGCGGGCATACTCAATAGCCTCAAAAAATACTTCCTTTAAAAGTGAATGGTCCCTGCTGCCGTCTGCTTTGAGTTTACACAGCTCATACGCCAGATCGACCCTGAAACCGTCAAAGCCGAGGTCAATACGCTGTAACAAATACCGCAGGTAGGCGTTCTTCCAGAAATCATATTTCTCCCGTTCCCGGGGATGTCCGTATTTTTCTCCCAGATCAGGGAACAACTGGTCTTGTGAATCACCGCGAAAATGCAACAATACTTGTTTATCGCTGAAATGCCAGACAATCCCCCGGCCGTAAATCCTGGTTATGTCTTGATAACTCATCGCGGCGTCACCGATCACCTGATGGCTGAAATATTGATAGGTATCCTCTCTCAAACCCTCAATACGCCATCCATAGAAATCACCGATGGCTTTTCTACCCTGACGGTGTGCATCGGCGATGATGCCCCCCAACTGAGAATCACTTATATAATTCTCAACATCCTCTACTCCTCGAGGCGAAAAGGGATTACCGAATTGTTCAACAAAAGTGACCGGCTTTCTTTTCTTACCCAATGCATACGTCACCTGCTTGGTGTGATATCCCATGGGAAAAGAGAACTCATTACCATCGATCACCAGGCGTAGCAAGAGATAAGAATCAGCCAGCACTGAAACATCCTTGAGCTGAGTATTCTTGATCCCGAATTCAAGTATCTTTTCCTCTATGTGCGAACGCAAGCTATCGTTATCCCAGCGCGTGATCTGCGGATAGTTAAGCCCATGCACCAAACGCGAAATATATGAAGTCTTTAAAACATTAAAAAGATAGAACGAAACAGGCGTATTATTATTTGGAAAGGAATTGATAAGTTTCCTTGTTTCCCGGACAACGATATTTTTGTTGATCACCAGCCTGCCTCTTTGAAGTTCCTCATCGGCCTTTACCCGCGCGCCTAGGTCTAAAAGATTAATGCCCAGTAATAGTCCCAGGTTATCTTCCTGTATCGTATTAAGCTTGCGGTTAAACGCTGACAGTAACGTCGGATCAATGGACACGTCATCCCCGTGCTCAAGCGCCCACAGGCGGTAACTGCGTTTTTCCCAGCCGCCGTTATCGGAATTCTGCGGCCAAACAAAATTCAAGGTATACCCTCCCGCGGCCAACTCAGAAAGCATAACCACGTTTTCTTTATCGCTTCTGGGGAGGGAATGAATAAATTGCTCTTTCCCTGTTGCATCCTGACGTATAAAAAGCTGGAACGCGAAGAGATTACTGATCACAAGGATATGTCCGGGTTTAAGAACAGCATTTTCTGACTGACGCTTTTCCCAATGCCACCAATCCACACATTCCGCGGGAGTAGTTTTAAGTATCTCCTCTATTCTTTCTATCCGTTCTACAGTGACAATTGCACTCGACGCCGATTTATGCAAGCGCGCCTCCGCCTGAGATGCCCCTGGCCCCTGCCAACTGCGCGTTGCGACTAACGAGCCTAACAAAACAGCTGCCTGCAAAGGAGATGCGGACTCCGGTTTTAGTTTCCCATAATCATATGATAAAGGATTAGTATCCGTCCCCTGCGGCATGGAGACCAGATACCCTGCGGGATAATTGATATTACCGTCGATTTTGATCCGGAAGGCAGTCGTCGCTATCACCGGAACATCTATATGAAAAGTCCCGCGGTATATCGAAAATCCCGCAGGCAAGCCGTATTTTACTTCCAGCCGCTTCATCACAACGTCTGCCCTATTATCAAGCACAAGGCTTACTTCATGTGCCTGGCCATAGACTACCGCATCAATGAGGAAATCCTCACCCTGGAAGCGTATTTGCTTAAGGCCGTCTCCCATCAAGGGATGAGTCATAACAAGCGCTGCGGTATTTCCCGGGGCTAAAGACAGCTGCTTGGTAAAACTATCCCGCTGCCTGTACTGCGCTAATTCCCTGAGCATCGACACAGCCTCTGCCGCGGAGACATTGGCCTTCAGATGCGAGGCATTCTTCATTTCAAACAACAAGTCTTCAATGGCCACCAGGGAGCGGGCGGTCCAAAAATCTGAATTACCCGGCATATTGATAATACCCTCTTCGCCTGATCCGAATATATCCGGCATCATCAGTACACACATGCCCGCGTTACTATCAGCCACTGAAGCAAGGACAGCAAAATGCAGATGGCTGTTTAAACAAGACAGGTCTACCGGAGCCTTATTGGCTAAATACCCGTTTTCCTTTAACCAGGAAACAACACTTTCTTTCTCATGCGTATTTTTAAAATAATTCTTGCTTGCCCCCCATTTCCCTTTTCCCTCCCAGAAGCAGCGCAGCGTCACAGAATCATGGATCATAAAACACGCGTAATCATGCAGGTTTATTTTAGGGAACCAATACGGATTATCATCACCGATAAAATGTTTATAGCCAAAATAGAGAGGCCGGAATACCGAGGAACCAAGTTCAAAAAGCGATTTATCGATCTGTGAAGGCACGACCCCCAGGTTTTCCATGACCAGGACTTTTCCCTGTTTCTGCGCGGCTGCCATAAATTCAGAGATGATCTCCTCACCTAAACCCATCTTAAAATAGCACCAGCGGA
>CAZPNW010000078.1:0-1763 GCA_964588175.1 uncultured Planctomycetales bacterium | reverse complement strand
GTAAAACCCGATTCTTTCAAGGCAAGCGCGTGCCTGGTGAGGACATACATCTGCCGCGCCAGGTCAAGCACTTTGGTTTTGTATTGCGGGATCAAGATCACCGGATTAAGCATTGTAAGCTTCTTTATCGTCGATTCCAGCTGCCGCGCGTTCAATTCCAGCGTATGATCGCATGCCAGGCGCAGCCGGTGCGCCAGTCCGTCCAGATCTTCCTGAAGGCCAAGCGAAATATCAAACAACGATTTCTTAAGCTGTTTTACCAGGCTCTCGAGCTGCTCGAGAAGATCTTCTTTTTTAGGAATGACCATTTCCGCCGCCACCGACGGAGTTGCCGCGCGCTTATCGGCGACCAGGTCGGCAACCGTCCAATCCCGCTCATGGCCGACCGCGGAGATGACCGGTATCGCCGAGCGGTATATTGCCCGCGCGACGACCTCTTCATTAAAAGCCCATAAGTCCTCGATACTTCCGCCGCCGCGGCCGACGATCATCACATCGATATTGCCCCAGCGGTTAAATTCATCGATCGCTTGCGCGATCTCTTCTTTGGCCCCCTCACCCTGGACGCGCACGGGATTTATGATAATATGCACATCCTTAAAGCGCCCGTTGAGGACCTTTAACATATCGCGCACCGCCGCTCCCGTGGGAGAAGTCACCACCCCGATACGCGAAGGAAGATAGGGGATGGGTTTTTTATGCTCGGGGGCGAACAAGCCCTCTTTTTCCAGTTTTTCCTTCAATTGTTCCAGCGCCAATTGCAGGCTGCCGATACCTTTCGGCTCGAGATTTTCGACATAAAGCTGGTATTTCCCGTCTTTTTCATAAACGCTCACCCGCCCGAAACAGATCACTTTCATGCCATCCTTGATCTCGGCCTTAAGCGCGCGGGAAAAAGAATAGAATATCACGCATTTTAAAATACTTTTATCGTCTTTCAAAGAGAAAAAAACCGTGCCGGTTGAGATCCGCGATACCCCCGAGATCTCGCCTTCCACCCAGACTTCGTTAAAGGTGCTTTCTAAGGTGAACTTTATTCCCTGGGTGATCTCAGAAACCGAAAAAACATGCCGGTCAGTTTTTTTTTCATCGGGTTGAGCAAAAAGATCCTGGGACATATCTTTATTTTTCTTCACTCTGCTCTTCTGTTTGCGGATGAGCTATAGCTTCATCCTTGGGCCCTGCCGCCGCCGGCTTTGTTTTCTTTATTTCAAGCTGGGCAGGGGCGGCGGGTTTATGCTCCCCATCGCTTTTTGCCGCTGCCGGAACCGTTACCTCCTGCGTAACCGCCGCGGTCGCCCCGTTCTTTACCGCCGGAGTCGACGGCACGGGGGCTTTCTTGGCTTCAGGCTGCGCCGTTACTTCTTGCGCGACAGGCGCGGGAGTTTTTTTAGCTTCAGGTTGTTGAGCGGAAGGCGCGTTATTTTGCTCACCCGGCCCAGGCGCAGAGACAGGAGCAGCGGATTTCTCCGCGTTTAATTCTCCGGCGCCCGCAGGGGCTCCCCCGGCTTTTGGTTCTTCCACAACCACTGCAACCGGTTCGGGCTCTTTCGGTTTCTTCTTTAAAATGATCATATTGACCGAATAAGGATTAACAATAAATGATTCCTGGTAATTGCCGTTGACCACGACCTCTTTTTCTTCGATAGGGGAAAAATTACAATTCATACTGCAGGAAGAATCGATGATATACCGCTGGTATATATACTTAACCTTCTCTGCCGCGGCAGCGACTATGACTATAAAGATGAGGTTGCTTGATA
>CAZPNW010000077.1:0-3499 GCA_964588175.1 uncultured Planctomycetales bacterium | reverse complement strand
GCCGTCTGCATAATAACCATATCTCCCCTGACATATCCATACACGTCATTAAAGTATTTAAAGTTATCGATATCGATATACCCGAAGGTAAAGGGGGCATCCTGCTTAAGCCTGTCAAGCAGCGTTTCTTCAATGATCCTTCCGCCGGGCAGCCCGGTTAACGGATGCGCGCTCAAACTATACTGCGAACGCTTGATGGCCATTTCAACCCGGACGCGCAGGTCAAGCGGATCCGGAGGCTTGATCAAATAATCATCGACTCCCTGTTTGATATTCAAAAGGTGTGTCCGAAGCTGGCGTTTATTGATCAGGGTTATCACCGGGATAGAAGCAGTGAGAAAATCATTTTTAAGCAAGCGGCAGACTTCAAGCTGCTGCTTATTAGCTGAATGGACATCGACAATAACGACATCCGGAGAGATTTTTTTGATCAGGACAATATCATGCAAGGAATGGTCATACAGATGGACTTCATACCCCCAACCGTCAAAACAGAAATTAAGCACATCAAGGAGGTTTTTCTCGGAAGATACGATCAATACTTTTTTAATGCCGTGTTCCATACCCTTAAATCAGGTTTGCCGTAGAGGCTTATTTCTTGGCTACTTTAACGGTTATATTAACTCCGTCTTGCCACGGCCAGAGCATGACGAAAATAATGTTCCCCTCCTGCTGTAAAAGGAACATTGTCTGCCCTTTCATCAGGCCGCCACGGGAATCAACGATCTCTTTGGTCTTCGGGGGTAATTCAGAAGCTGAAGGCCAGGCAGGAGCGCCAAAGATCTCATTCAATTTCGGCATAAACAGGTCCAAATTCTTTTTAGCGAACACCGCCTCAAGATAGTCCTCATTTTCTCCCCTCAGAGAACTCATACCCCCGGATTTCACGACTGCCTTTATCTCATCAAAAGTCATAATGCCGCCTTTTAGATCCTTCAGTAATTAATAAAAACACCCAGCGCGTATTATTGCTGGTTCTATTTTCACAACATCTACTATTAGTTTAACGAATAACTGTGAAATTTCAATAAAATTCATCAAAAAAAAGAACTATCCCCTTTTACTTCAAGAAAATAGTTCCTTATATATCGCCGCTGCCGCCGGAATACCTTAAGCCTGTTGCACGCCTTTGCGCTCCTTCTCTGCCAAAAGATGCTTAACCAGCACGTCTATTTCCGCCTGGGACAACTTCCTGCCGTCATCATGGGACTTAGCGCAGGCAGCTGCCGGCAAAACAGCCTCAAGTTTGATCAGCTGGCCTTCCTGGATATCCCTGAATTCAAAAGGAAGCGTCAAGGTCTTGCCGATTATGACTACCGGGCTCACCGGGATAGGCTGATCGATCTCGCCTACGATAGTCCGGCCGAAAAACACGCTGACGGCCTTTCCCTCCGGCCAATACGCTACATCGCCGATACAGACATTCACCGTAGGGTCGCAAACAGGAGCTTCAATGCCTATAGGAAAATAAACCTCATCTCCCCAGCGAGACACCTTAACGTGCAAAGGAAGCGTCTTCAAGACAGCCTGGGCCGTCACGCAGTTGTTGAATTCTATAAGGAAATTCAGGTTATTTGTTTGGAAAGATGCTTGCATATGATTATTGTACTGCTTGATAAAAGCAAGGTCAAGGATAAGTTATTATCTAAAATGCCGTTACCCCTTACCCGCTGCCGGCTGCGTGGAAATGAGTTTTTGCCGGCGCGACCTGAATATGGAAGCCTCTTGCTGCTGACCGAGCTTCTGATAAAGCTCATCCATCTCTCCTAAGAGGTCGGCAAGCAAGGGGTCATCTTTTCCGAATTTTGTTTCATACGCCGCAAGGACCCGTTTTAATACGGGCTCTGCTTGAGCATATTGTTTTTGGGCGATATAAATATCCGAAAGGTTATGCAGGGTCGCGATCACTTCTTCCGAATCACTTCCCGCTTCTTTTTCAACAATGCGCAATTGCTCCTGTAACAGGCTCTCTGCTTCGCTATACCTGCCCAGGTCTTTATAGACCAACGACAAATTATTCATGACTGTTACGGTTTCCTGGTCATTCGGCCCTAATCTGATCTTTAATATTTCGTATTGCCTCTTGTATAACGGTTCCGCTTCGGCAAATTTTGACTGGGCCACATAGATCGCGGAAAGGACGTCTAAATACGGGTCAAGATCCATCGGTTGAGTAAAAGTTTTCTCCGCCAATTCGACGGCTTTCTTTGCCTCAACTTCAGCTTCGGCGAATTTTCCCGCCTGGTAAAATTCCATGGTTTTATCCATCAACGCGTCTAACGCAGAGTGGTCTTGAGCAGAAGTATTACTCAACACCGACATACATATTGCCGCGGCCACGGTCATTCTAAAAAGTATTTTCATCAAACACCCTCCTTATAGTAAGGATACAATTCTACCTAATATTGGCGTGGATAGCAAGGAATATCCTCGGTTATCGGTGATTGGTAATCGGTTATCGGCTCCTACTCTCACCGTGTCATTCCCGAATACTCTCTACTTGTCATCCCCGCATGCTCCCCCGATAGTCATCCCCGCATGCTTTAAGCGGGGATCCAGACATTCGCAGATCACAAGTCACAAGACACAAGTAGTCCACAGTCCATAGTCGATAGTCTGGAAGGCGGAAAGTATTACCATACGAATCGGAGGATATCCGGGAAACAGGGAAACCGGGACTAGGCAATTCGGGGATCCGGTGATCGGGGATCGATGAGTGCTCCCCCTGTGTCATTCTGAGGAGCGAAGCGACGAAGAATCTATAGAGGAAATAGTGTCTTTCCCTATTTCCCGCAATGCTTTCCTAACGATTACAGCGACTGTATGTTCATTGATACCATTCTTCTTACAGTAGTTTGAATGTATCCAATCGGGAAGCGCCTTTGTCCCCTTACTTGAATTACATGCAGCGCAACATCGAGCGATATTCTCACCAGTGACAATACTTGCATCATTGATTATATGCTCCCAAGTCGCCATAGCCCTCCGAGAACTCCCAGCAGAGACTACCTCAAGCAATGGCACGCCACAATAAACACAAGTTTTATCTCGTGCTCTAATCTTTTCTTCAAGCCACTTCGGAATACCCCAACGATTCATACTCTATCGAATAATCTAAAAATTATAGTGAGAGTTTCTATTTTTCACATTTCCTTCAAAAAAGACAGACTTCTACTACCTATAATCTTATCACTCTCACCTGTTTGAGCAAGTAATAATTGCCGGGAATCAGGGAATCAGGCGCGGGTGACCAGGCGCAATTCGAGCAGGACGTAAAGGCAAGGAGCGGGCATGGTGTCCGAGTAAAACGAGGACGAGCGACGCAGCCGACCCGAGCGCAGGCGCGACACACTGGGTCGCGCCAAGCGTTCCTGCGAGAATGGGCATGGTCACCCGCGCCCTTAAAGAATGAGGATTTCTGGCACTTACTTTTAAATATTTTTTGCTTGATTTAAGGCTTATTTTAATATAAAATACTTCCTTGCAATTCTAAGAAGAG
>CAZPNW010000076.1:0-26299 GCA_964588175.1 uncultured Planctomycetales bacterium | reverse complement strand
ATCTCCGGTATCTTGATCGATTCTCCCCGCCTGAGCATTATCCGCAACAAAGACGGATCTTTAAATGTGCAAACGATCGCTCATCCGACACCCGTCGGAAAAGATGCCCCTCACCCGGCAGGTGCCGCTTCGCCGGCCCTTTTTCCTGCGGTCTTTATTTCTTCGCTGCAAGGCCGTAATGGAAGCATTGTTTATATGGACCGGACGTTGGATCCTGCGGTGCGTTTGGAGATCGCGGATTTAAGTTTCGACCTCAGTAAAGTTTCAATGACTGAGGCTTTCCCTTTTCTTGTTGAAGCGGCGGTTTTGAGTGCGAACAAGAACCTTAAAGTAAAGGGGAACCTTCGTTTTGACCTTAAGACCAATGAGATGACGGTTACCGACCTTCAGGCGTTGAGTGATCTTTCCGGTATTCCTATGGAAAAGATCCCGCTTTCTTTCCCGATGATAAAAGGAGAAACGCTGCCGTCGCAGGTGGGAGGCATTCTCGGTATATCGTTACAGCAGTTGACTGCTTCATCGCGCGGGATCGCTTTTTCTCCAGCGGATGTCTCTTGGTCAGAAGGCAGCATGAAGTTTAAAGATATCCCTGCTTCGTTTACCGGCTTGTCTTTGCTGGGTGTCGTTAATGAAAAGAAGATCATCGTGACGAAACTTGACGGTGCCGTTGGGCAGGGCCGGATCAACGGCTCAGGCGTGATCAATGATTATTTAATGCTTCAGGATTTCGATATTGAAGCAGTGTTTAAAGATCTTAATGCCCAAGACCTTATTCCCTCTGATAAGACCCCGGTAAAAGCCGAAGGGGTCATTTCGGCGAAGCTCAAATGTAAAGGTAAAGGATTATCTACTGATGCTTTGAAAGAGACATTGTCCGGATCCGTCGATCTGACGGTTGTCAGCGCTAAGTTAAAAGATATAAATGTACTGCGGACCGTCTTGGATAAGATATCTCTTATACCCGGGCTTACGCAGAAGATTGAAGCCGGGTTACCCGGCAGTTACCGGAAAATACTCACTCAGGAAGATACGGTTTTGTCGGATATGTATTTATCGATGGATATCGCGGGTGGGCGGCTTACGCTGAAAGATGCTTCACTTGGCGCCAACGATTTTCAGTATAAAGGCAACGGTGAGCTTGGTTTTGACGGGACGTATGCCCTGGATGGTTCATTTTTGATCCCCGCGGAGCTTTCCGCGCGGATGGTCGATTCGGTCTCAGAGTTAGGGTATCTTTTAAATGAGGAGAAGCAGATCTATATCCCGCTTAAAGTTTCGGGTAAAGTCGGTGAGCTTAAATTCAAAGTGAATATCGAATATATCAGCAAAAAGATCGTCACCGACCAGGCAAAACAGCAGATCTTGAATGCTGTTGATAAATACCTTGGGCCGAAGGTTGAAGCTTCAGGAGAGGCAGGTCAATCTGCTCCTGAAGCAGCACAATCCGCGGAAAGTGGAAAAGTAAACACAAGAGAAGCGATAGGCAGTCTGCTTGATAAACTATTGAAAAAATAATATTATTTTATTGTGAACGCTTCCCATCAGCTCGTCTCGTAAAGTTCTCATTATAAAGAGGAGATCGTATAGATGAATATTCTTTTGACCAATGATGACGGGATCTTCGCCGAAGGCATTAATGTGTTATATAAAGCGCTTAAAAGGATCGCTTCAGTGGATGTGGTAGCTCCTGATACTGAACGGAGCGCGGTGGGGCATGCGATCACGCTCTCGGACCCTTTACGGGTAAGAAAAGTAACGCGTAACGGCAGTTTTTTCGGATACGCGACAACGGGAACTCCCGCGGATTGTGTGAAGCTCGCTATTAGCGCTATCCTTAAAAAGAAGCCTGATATTGTGGTCTCGGGAATTAACCTCGGGCCGAATGTGGGTTATAGTGTTTTGTATTCCGGTACGGTTTCCGGCGCCAGTGAAGGGGCTATTATCGGTATCCCTTCGTTTGCTATCTCCCTGGCGACTTTTGAAAAGCCGGACTACCGTTTTGCCGCGGGATTTGCCCGGAGATTAGTGAAACAGATCATGGACAACAATACTATGCCCGCGGGGACTTTATTAAACGTGAATATCCCGGCAATAGACAGCAAACGTATTAAAGGCGTTAAAATTGTCAAACAGACCAAGACCGCGATAAAGGAGCGTTTCGATAAAAGAGAAGACCCCCGCAAACGCACGTATTATTGGCTCACCGGAGAAGTCGTGGAATCAGATGGAGATAATGACGCGGATATTGAAGCGATCCGCAAGCGGTATATCTCTATTACTCCGATCAAATGCGATATGACCGATTATGGTTTTATGGAAGAATTGAAGAAATGGTCTTTTGAATAGAGGAGATGATGAAGCGCGTAAAGAATATCTTGAGGGAAAAAGCCGGATCAGGGACAAAAGCCCAGATTATTCTTCAAGCCATAATTCTTATAGTAATTATACTTGCGGGGGTGGTGTATTACCTTCTTAATACTCAGCGAAAGGTTTCTATAGACGGGAATACTGTCGTCGTTCAATTTAAGGGGAATTCTATCAAGGCTTTAATGGAAAAGAAATGTTCTTTGTCTTTCCTGGTGAATAACGCGTTTTCTAACGATGTTTCTATCCCGAGTTTCTTTGTGATCCCCCTGGAGACGGCAAAGAGCCTGAAGCGCCAATATGGTGATTTTGTGCATTGCGGATCGCCGGGAGCACAGGCTGGTATGGACAGTTTGGAGACGCTATGTTTGGTGCCTTTAAATAAAACTGTGGAGCGAAAAATAAGGAACGTGATGAAAGAAAAGTATAATCTGCCGGTAATAGAGATCACTGGATGTAAGCTGGAGATCATGAAGCATAAGTATTTCTCAAAAAGGCATTTTTCGCATGCGCCCGGCGGAGAAACATATTATTTAATTGAAGATGTAAATATCACTCAGCTGCATTACCAGTAACCATGCCGAAATACGGTTAGGGGATCCATTACTATGGGTGTTTATATTTATTGTATACGGGAGGATTACCGCTATCAATCCGCTATCCGAGGCCGTGAATTCAGGAATGAATGGTTTCACTTAGCTAAAGACGGCGCCGTTTTCGTGTACGGGACGCATTATAAAGGGTATGCCTGGGATGGCTGCAGCCCAAAGATAAAGATCAAAGATGTGTATTGGGGGACGCCCGAGGGGGTGCTCAATTTTAACACCGGACAAAGCAAGACATATTTTGCCTCGTTGATCCATGATGTGTTTTATCAATTCAGTCGCGACGTTCGGCCGTTTATTTCCCGCAGGCAAGTCGATAAGGAATTTTATTTGATCTTAAAAAGGGATGGTTTTGTGTTCGCGCGCCTTTATTATTATGTGGTGCGGCTTTGGGGGTGGGTGTGGTGGTACCGATAAAAGGTTGTGGTTAGGGTAAGGCGGTTAGTATAGTAGTTAGGTCCAGTAGTTGGGTTTTAAAACTAACTACTTTACCTAACAACCAAACTAATATCTTAACCTTAACCCAACAACGAATTAAAGGGTTGAAATGGTTACTGCGGTTAAATTTAAAACGGGGATTAAAACGTATTTAATGTTTTATTTGTCCTCTTTGGTTATTAATTTAGGATTCTTAAATTATGTTACCGCGGCGGGCATGGATTATACCCGCTATGAAGAGCAATGTGTTGCTAGAGGCTGGCAGAGCGCGGCGGTGAACGTCTCAGGTATTGATAGGAAGATCATTTGGAAGTCGCCTCCGGGGGCCTGGAATAACGGGGCTATAATCGTGCTTCATGGAGGCGGCGGCAGCGCAACAAATTGGTGCGCGGGAGTTCCTGCCACTGGGCCATGTATAGAGTTCAGCGATTTAGCGCTGCAGGAAGGTTTTGCTGTTTTCGCTTTGGACTCCGCTGATGGGTTATTTGTCGATGATGCAGGGCGTCCTTGCGGAAAAAGATTTATCTGTACCGCTCAAAAGCAAGGGGTTAATCAAGACCTGCAGTTTATCGGCAGCGTGATCGACAGCTTTATCCCGGGGGTCCGCCCGGAAAAGAGCGCGCCTGATATATTTATCGCGGGTATTTCAAACGGCGGTTTTATGACGGTCCTGGCGGCGACCAGTTTTGACGACAAAATCACTGCATTTGTCCCGGTCTCAGCAGGAGATCCCTATGGTACCTTTATTGACTGCCGCAAAGATCTATCTATTCGTTCGGCAGCACCGGGATTGTTTTATGACAGCCAAACAATGCGCACTATCGGGGAAGATGATGCCTGTGCGGCAGGAGCCTATCTTCATGAGAAAGAATGGGTGACTGCTTCACCTGCGCGAAAACCTTATTTTAAACAGTTCCATAATGAAGGAGATGCCGGTGTTGATATATCGTGCATGAGAAAAGTCCAAAAGTTGCTGTCCGCGCATGGTTATCGTGATGATGGGGCATATATTGTAAAGAATATCGGTAAAAAAAGATTATGGAAACATTTTTGGGCGAGAGAGTATAACCGTCCTATACTTGAGTTTTTCAAAAAAAGCCGGTTAGCACAATGAAATTTAGGGAGAGGATCATGAAAAAACTGATGATGGGGTTATTTTTAGCGGCAATTGTTTTAAGCGGCGATCCATATGTTTTTGCCTCGGTTAATGACGGGCTTATTTTAAATTACCAATTCAAGACCGATGCCGGACAGGCAGTCCTTGATACCAGCGGGAAAGGATATTCGGGAAGTGTTTATGGCGCGCGCTTTGTATCTTCCGGGGTGGTTGACGGGGCATACTGGTTTGACGGGGTTAATAATTATATCTTGACCGGGAATATGGGGTATCAGCCGGCTGGTACCATTTCATTCTGGATGAACGCTGATACCGTAGAAAACTGGCGTAATCCTTTTTCCACCGATTACGCGGGATGGGACGATTGTATCCGTTTTGAAGAAAACTCCAAACATGAGTTTGTGGCAGGGGCATTAGGTATGGGAGTAGGTTTTTTTACAACCGCCATGGCTCCCGCGCGCTGGTATCATGTTGTCTATTCCTGGGACGCGCAAAACGGTTATGGGTATCTTGATGGAAAGCCGGTGTTTACTACGGCGCATCCGGTCCCTGACTCAAGAGTGCATCCGGATATCCCGGGAACAGCCGCGTATTGGAAAGAACAATCGTTGACTTTCAGGAATGTCTGTGTCGGCAATGGCTATTCGATGGAAGCAGACCGGCATTGGAAGGGGGGACTTGATGAAGTCAGGATATATAATCGCGCTATTACAGCCTTAGAAGCAAAACAGTTGTTTTATATGCCTATTGTCGAGAAAGAGGCTAACCATATCCTTTCTTGCCAATACGTAAACAGCGGTAGTTCAGCGTATGGAGCTATCAATGATGTCCCGGGAGATCCCACCTGGGTTGTCCCGAGAGAGATTGCGTTGGCGATCCTGGGTTTGATGAGGGCCAGTGAGATCTTAAGCAAACAGAATTACCTGGACCGGGCGCACCTGGCTGCGGATTACCTGGTTTCTGTCCAGGATTTATCAGATGGGGCCTGGTATGACCAATATAATTATGCCCAGCCTCATCCGGATGGGTTGTCGAAATCTCCCACCCAGACAGCTGAAGTGATGATCGCGTTCTACAAGCTGGGGTTTAAACAATCCCGGTATACTTCCATGAAGAAAGGAGCGCAATTCCTTATGTCCTGTCAGAACCAGCTTAATAAAGGCGGCCTTGACGACGGGCTTATCTGCGGCGGGAAAAACAGCTCCGGGCAGTATGCCTCTTGGCGCTGGGCATCCGATAACGCGTATGCGTATTGGGCGCTTAAGGCCGCGGAATACTGGGCGAAAGAAGAAGCATCTTTGGGCTATCAATCTGAATTGACATTTGCCGACCAGTGTAAAGCTGCTGCTGCGGGAGTGCTTGCGGGTATTAATACGGTGTTACGCGTTACTAATACCGCCGATCCTGATTATGGGGTCTGGCGGGTTGCTGTTGATGGCCAGCATAATCCTCAATCCCCCAGCGGAAAAGAATGGATCAATTATGCTCCGCAGATGTTGGATGTCCCCGCAACGGGAGTGGGAAATAGTTTAGTCGGAGAATGGATCCATAGGAATTTACAGGATCAGTGTGGCGCTTGTGTCTGGAATACCCTTGATTGGGGAAAGAACAAATTATCTCCCGGATATTCTTTTCAGGCATCGTTATGCTGGCTTGATCTCAAGCAGGGCAATTATGCTGATTCCGCTCGTGAATGGGCGCTGGGGAGTGGTTTATGGTATCCGGGGGGCGGATGGATCGATTGGATGGAGAACGGCCAGCCTGTTGCGGATTGGCAGCGGTTCATCGATACATCTTTTTACGCTATCGCGGCTTTGAGCGGCGGATATGATTTCCGTATCCTTGACATGACCGCTCCGTCAATTCCTGTAGTAAAAGATACGGGGGCCTATACCGCTTCGACAACGGCGCTTTCATGCACCTGGTCAGCATTTGATCTCATATCAGGTATTACGGGATATCAATATAAAATTACGCGGGATTCTGTGAGCGGCACGGTGGCCAAGAATTGGACGTTATCAGGCACCCAGACTTCTGTAACGGCGAGCGGATTGACGCTAACTCCGGGTAAAAAATATTATTTCAGCGTAAAAGCCAGGAATGCCGCCGGTTTGTGGAGCGCGGCGGGTGTTTCAGACGGTATTACCGTCGATAACAGCCCTCCGGCGCTGCCGGTAGTTACTGATTCCGGCGTGAGTACCCGCTCGACGGCTTCGTTGAGCGCTTCCTGGAAATCATCGGATCCTGTTTCGGGGATACTTGATTATCAATTTCAGATCACCCAGGATTCCCCCGCAGGCGGGATCATCAGGAATTGGTCTTCTACAGGCACGAAAACATCGGCGGTAGTGACAGGGCTGACATTACAGGTAGGAAAGACTTATTATATCAGGGTTAAAGCGAAAAATGGCGCCGGTTTGTGGAGCTCAATCGGTGTTTCTGACGGTATCATTGTTGTCCGTTAACTGAACAGAGTTTGTTTTTTATAAAAACAATATGCTTAATATCTGGATAGGGGTTTTCCTGGCTTTAGCTTTCCTGGGGGGCCTCTGGTTAATATTAAAACGCTGGGTCATCCCTGCCCGTGGATTCGTTCAATTAACGGTATTAACGGTAAGCGAGTTTGTTTTTATCTGCAATAAAGGCCTGCCGTGTTCTAACTGTTTCCTTTCTTTTGGGATCTGTCCGATAGGGAGCGTTCAAAGGGCCGCTTTTATTCCTGCTTTTCCCGTTTTCTTGACCGCGGGTTTTGTCGCGTTGACCGGTTTAGTATTGGGGACATTATCATGCGGCTGGTGTTGTCCGGTAGGTTTTATTCAAGATGTTCTTTATGCTCCCCTGAGAAGAAAGATTAACCTGCCGCAGTGGAGCAGTAAAGTAAGGCCGGGGATCTTTATTCTCGTTTTCGTACTGATAAGTTTAGAACTTACGGTGCATTATTTTAGTTCCCGGGGGATAGGGATATTTCATGAATTTGTGATATTCTCAGGAGCATTCCTGTTGTTAAGCGCTTTTTTTATTAAACGGCCTCTGTGTCGATTTTTATGCCCGTTAGGTTTTATTTATGGAAAGCTTAACCGGCTCAGCCTCGTAAAAGTCCGGCTCGATAAAGATAAATGTTTATCCTGTGGAGCCTGTTATGATGCATGTATATCGGGATTGGATCCGTCAAAAGAAGTAAATACTGAGATGTGCGCAAAGTGCCATAATTGTTCCCGGGTATGCCCTTTGGAGGTCCAAAAGAGAAAAAAGTAGGTTGGCGCCATAGGCGCTGTGCGTGCGGGAATCATACTTTGCATAATAAACATCATAACCCATGGCATTGAATAATACGAGGCAGACAAATGGCTACTGTTTGATCACCGGAGCTTCAAGCGGGATCGGATATGAATTGGCAAAATTATTCGCACGAGACGGCCATGATCTTGTTTTGGTAGCAAGGCGGCTGGAGAAATTAAAGCAGTTGGCTTCTGCGCTGGAAAGTGAGTTTAAGGTGAAAACGCTTATTCTCGCCAGGGACTTGAGTGTTGCGGGAGCCGCTGAGGAAATATACGATACCATAAAGAAACGGGGTATTTCTATAAACTGCCTTGTCAATAACGCCGGTTTTCTTGTGTATGGAGAATTTTCCCGTAATGCCTGGGAAGATGAGTTGCGGATGCTCCAGGTAAATTTGACCGCGCTTTTGCATTTGACTAAATTATTCCTGCCTGAGATGGTTGGAAATAAATACGGCATGATCATGAATCTCGGTTCGATCGGTTCATTCTCTCCGGGCCCGTTAAACGCTCTTTATTGCGCCACGAAAAGCTTTGTTTTGAGTTTTTCCGAAGCTTTGGGCGAGGAATTAAGAGGCAGTGGTGTTTCGGTGACGGCGCTATGCCCCGGAGGGACGAAAACAGAATTCGCAGAAAGAGCTGATATCGGGCGAACATTTATCCATACTTTCGGGGTGTTGAGCGCGAGAAAAGTCGCTGCTATCGGTTATCAGGCGCTTATGAGCGGGAAGCGGGTTTGCGTCCCCGGATTACTTAACAGGATGATAGTTTTTTTGATCAGGTTCAGCCCCCGCGGCCTTGTCGCGAAAATGAGTAAATGGATGATGGAGCGGAGAGATAGTTTATAGTCCACAGTCCATGGTCCATAGTTATAGTAACCGGTTACTGGAGACCGGGGCACTGGTGGAAGGAGAGAGGGTATTAAGGCGATGAGAAGAATTCATTCGTTGCTTTTTCTGATGATGGTTTTATTATTGTTGGTGAGTGTTTATGCTGTCGCATTTGCCGCTGATGGAGATAGAGATGCTTTTGTCGGTGCGTGGAGTTGCGTAAGAGCATCAGCCGGCGCGATCACGCCATTAAAATATTTCGTATTTCAAGATAATGGTTTTGTTAATGTGATCGTGGGCGAGTGTAAAGGGTATGGGGGGTCCTATGAGTTGTCCGATGACGAACATGTGGTCATAGGGAGATTTCAGGATGTGGAGATCAGTGGGGATGATCCTTTGGATGAATCGACTGAGCGGATAGCCCGGGAGCTCTTGCTGGAAGTGGAAGGTAATTATGAGTATAGTTTGTCGCCAACGGGAAAACAACTGACCTTGACCGGCAGGCGAGGCGCTCAATTTGAGTTTGAGAAAATAGAGTAATGAATATAAAGGGAGGCTCACATGGAGAATCTTTTAAAAAAGCTTCAGGCTTTAGCGTTAAAACTTATACTTTTTCTTGTTTGGTTCGACCTTATGTGCTTTGTACTCATTCTGGCCGGCAATATATTTAAATGGTCATTTTTTAATGAGTCGATAGGAAGCGCTTTCTTTACCACCTTTGGCCTGAGCCTTGGCGCTCTGTGCGCTCTGGCCGTTCTGCATGTGGTGTTGACCTTGAATATTATTTCTAATTCCATCAGTGTTGCCGTACAGGAAAAAGACCTGCGCACACAAGAAGAAATAAAAAACAGCAAAAAGCGTTTTAAAAAGTTTTTGGCAATTTCAATCGTGAGTATACTATGTATTGTCGGATATCAAGGTATTGTTGAACATAATGCCGCGCTCCATAAGGTGGAAAAGATCAAGAAACAGCTCAATGATGTAGTCCATTCGACTTTAGCAAAGCGTATCGTTGATCTTGTGGAACAGAATGAGAAAGTGAATAAATTGTATTTTGTAAGAGATGAGATGCTCTTGTCTTTGGAAGGCCAGCGCAGTGTCACGCTCCTGATCCCTAAGGCAGGGCAGGAAGGCCAGGTTTTTTACAGCATTACTCCCTGGGATTATGATAATAAAGATGAAACAAGTATTGCTCAATCTTTAAAACAGCTTTTTGTCCCTCCGGCTGAGGAGCGAAAGAGGTTTGTTCAGCTTGTTAAAAGCCATGTGCCGTTTACGGTGATAGGGAGAATGCAGATACGCGCTTTTTATCCGATCGTTAAAGAGGGTAAATTAAAAGTTATATTGCTTCTGGATACAAGCCGCGAGGTCAGCAGCGAGTATTTAATGTCGCGGAGTAAGTTTTAGCGGTCACGGTCATCTTTGCTTTTATTGACCCTCACCGGGTATACTGATTTTACCAGAATTACCATAACAGGTAAAAAGTCACGCGTGAAGATATTACTAAGTTCGATCTGCCTGGAAAGCGGCACCGATATACAATTGGCGCTTTATTATCTCCAGAGTTATCTGGTAAAGCGTAAGGCCAGCCATTGCCGCGGCAGCGAAGTGCGGGTACGGCTTTTTACCGAGGATATCCCTGTTTCGATCATAGTCAAGAGCCTCCTGTCCCAAAAACCAGGTGTTGTCGGCTTTTCCTGTTATCTTTGGAACATTAAGAAAACATTGCTTGTTTGCCGTCAATTAAAAAGAAAAGATACCCGGGTGAAGATCGTGCTGGGCGGTCCGGAAGTAACTGCCCGTGCAGAACAAATCCTTAAGGAAGAACCGGCGGTGGATTTTGTGGTTCGGGGTGAAGGGGAGGCAGCCTTTGCTGATCTGGCAGTTGCTTATTTTAAAGCATCCGGTATAAAAGGCCTTTCTTTCAGGGACGCTGATAAGATAATCAGTACCCCTGACAGGAAGAATATGCATAATCTCGACGGTATTCCTTCTCCTTATTTGAACGGATTGATCGGCCTGGACGCCGGAAATATTATCGATGTGCCTTTGGAAACGGCGCGGGGGTGCGCTTCCCGCTGCGGGTATTGCTATTATCATAAGAATTATCCCCGCCTGAGGTATTTTCCGTTATCCCGCGTCCGGCGTGAATTACAATATATACTTTCCCGAAAGCCCCGCGAGGTATATCTGATGGATGCGACATTTAATTCTCATCCGCCCCGGGCAAAAGAGATATTACGGCTTTTTATCCGGTACAATAAAGGGACAAACCTGCATGTTGAGCTTAAAGCGGAATTCGTGGATGATGAAATGGCCTTATTGTTACGCCGCGCCAAAGCGTATAATATTGAAATAGGGATCCAAAGTACCAATCCCCATACTTTGCAGGCGGTAAACCGGCCTTTCGATAAGAAAAGATTCAAATCGGGCATCGGGTTTCTCAATAAACATAATCTTATCTATGAAATTCAGTTAATTGACGCTTTGCCGTATCAGAGTTATGAGGACCTTAAGAATTCTTTAGATTGGCTCTATAGCCTTCACCCGGTAAAAGTGGCGATCTTACGGCTATCTGTCATTGCGGGGACCTCACTCCATGCGCATGCCCGCCGATGGGGGATTAGATATGATCCTCAGCCTCCGTATTGGGCATATCAAACGCCTCACCTGTCGGTCCTGGATATGAAAAAAATAGAGCAATTGCGTTTTGCCATGGACCGGTTGTATGATAGCCGGGTATTTCAAAATACCTTATACGCGTTGCAGCATAAAGCAGGTATTCGTATTACAACTATTTTCGAAGATTGGGTGTTATGGGAAGCTGCGCTGAGGCGTAAAAGCCGTAATTATCCGGATTACTTAAACAGTAAATTGCCGGAATTCCTTGAATACGTATGCCGCAAGGAAGGAAAGATGGCTTTTTATAAGCTGCTGGTTCCTGGGTTACAAGGGGACCTGTTGGAATATCAGCACCGATATTATAGTTAAGTAAAAAGTAATTCTGGGGTAAGCAGTCCATAGTCGATGGTCCACGGTCCATAGTTATAGGTTATGGTTAAGGTTAGGATATTAGTTTGGTTGTTACCTGCCTGCCGGCAGGCAGGGGTTAAGGAGTTGGGTTATTGAACGTTGATGATAAAGGTTAACCCCTCGACAGAGCTCGGGATGAATGAACCATAAGCGCCTGAGGCATGGTTCATTCAAATTCTAAAGAACAAAGGAAATTCAAAGGCTAAATAACAAATTTTAAAATTACCTGACTGCAGGCAGGAACCTTGAACCTTTAATCTTTAATCTTCCTTTGTTATTTATCCTTTAGACTTTAGACTTAACTAGTCATATACCTAACTACCAATAATTAAGTCACAAGTCGCAGGGTATCAGGTGAACAGGAAAACCGAGACTAGGGAATCAGGAGATCTGGTCGCAGGTCGCACGTAGCTAGATTCCGGTGAACGGGTGGCTTGGACTGTTTACGAGCGGGGCATAAAGGCAAGCCTGCCTGACGGCAGTCAGGGAGCGGGCCCCGTTCACTTATATAAAATTAGCTAGTCTCAAGTCGCAGGACACAAGACACAAGTAGATGGATTGCTATAAAATGAAGCTGGTGGTTTTTGAGCGAATGTAGATTTTAGGCAAAGCAGCTTGAGCATTGAGGGTATCCCGGTGGAGCGAAGCGACAAAACCGGGATGGCGATGCTGTTCGAGAAGCATTTGCCGGAGCAAATGCGACGAGTTCAGCAGCCACCGAAATGCGAAAGACCTTTGCCGTCCGCCATGCTTTGTGGCGGAAGATCGACCTGAGCGAAAAAACCGCCAGCTTCATTTAAAATACAGGCCTCAGGTCGTATGACACCTGTCTATCGGCAGGCAGGACACAAACGCTATAAATTAAAACGGAGGTTGTGCAATGAAGAGAAGTTCCAGCTTTGTGATAAGCAGTATTATTAGTATAAGTATGCTCTTTTGCGGGTTTGCCTTTGCGCAGGAGATCAAGCCGATAAAACTCATGGCTCCACAACTCGACAAGGGAAAAACTCTTATGCAGTCATTAAAGGACAGAAGATCATCCCGTGAATTTAGCGGGAAAACGCTTCCTTTACAGGTCCTTTCCGACCTTTTATGGGCTGCGTGCGGCATCAACCGGCCCGAAATCGCGCATCGAACGGCACCGACAGCTATGAATATGCAGGAAATCGATGTTTATGCGGCTTTTGCTGACGGATTGTACCTTTACGATGTAAAAGAAAGCAGTTTGATCCCTGTTGTATCTACGGATATACGAGCGCTTACCGGAAAACAGCCCTTTGTTAAAGACGCGCCGCTGAACCTTATTTTTGTCGCTGACCTTTCGAAAATGAATAAATTATCCGATGAAAACCAGGACTTTTACGCGGCTGCAGATACAGGGTTTATCAGCCAGAACGTCTATTTGTTTTGTTCCTCCTCCGGGCTGGCTACCGTGGTCAGAGGATCCATCGATAAGCCTGCTTTGGCGAAAGCGATGAAGTTGCGGCCTGACCAGAAAATCATTATGGCGCAGACCGTTGGCTATCCCCAATAGGTGTCTTATAAGTTATTCGTTCAAAAGGTGTGCGGCTATAACCACGGGTTTTTAATCAGGGCGTTTCATTATGAGAATTTGGGATATTGAACCGAAAAAATTATGCCGCCAGCATCTTTTAGGCGAGCATCGGGAGTTGCACGCGATATGGGTAGTGTTGACTCAAGGCAAGAAAGGGTATTCCCGGCACCCGGAAACTTTGCGCTGGAAAGGCAAATTAAGCGCTTTATATAGAAGGCATCAGCGATTAGTTTCCGAGATGAAGAGGCGTGATTACCGGCATAAAAGTGATCTTGATAAGCGTTTAGCGGTAGCCGGAGCGCGGCAGGATGAATTTGTTGATTCTTATCAGGAGCAGGTGAGGATATTAAGGGGCAAAAAATGCGGCTGTCAGGTTTAAGGAACTTTTTCTTATGAAGAGTTGTCTAAGTATATAGAAGAAAATGATCGATATCCCCCGTGAAGTGATAGAGCTGGCAAGAGCCGGCGATCTGGAAGCTTTTGAGCAAATATACAAAGCAGCATCAGGCTTTGTGTACAATGTCGCCTTGAGAATTACGAATAACCGGCAGGAAGCAGAGGAAGTAGCTCAGGACGTTTTTCTGAAAGTTTACCATAATTTAAGGAATTTCGAGTTTCGCTCTTCTTTGAAAACATGGGTATACCGGATCACCGCAAACACCGCGCTCAATGCCTATAAAAGGATATCCAGAGTAAGAAATCGTACGCAAGACCTTGAGAGTGTGGAGAATACCGTGGTTTTTTCCGAGCAGGCCGATAAAGACCTTATCAAGCATGACGAACAAAAGACGAATGAGGAAGCTCTGGCATTGCTTTTGAATAGATTAAATGCTGACCAGCGCTCATGCATTGTTTTACGGGAGATCGAAGGGTTAAGCTATGAGGAGATCGCCCGGGCGTTGAAGATCAATATTAATACCGTACGTTCGAGATTGAAAAGAGCGCGGGAAGCGATGGCGGCATTTTCTCAGGGAGGGATGGAGAAATGAATTGTGAAGAAATAAAAGAGGTTTTAATGACTGATTTTATGGATAATGAATGTTCTGGCGCGGTGCAAGAAGAGGTTGTCGCGCATTTAAAAGCCTGTGGTGATTGCCGGCGTTTTGAACAGCTGTTACGCCGGAAAGTCTGGCAGCCCTTTCGAGCGATAAAGGCAGTTAAGCCGCCTGAAGAGATCTGGCAGCGGATCAAAGGCTCGATAGAAGCAACTCATCCGCCGCGTGTCGCGCCTGGATGGGGGCGTATCTTTGAGCTTTTGCGTAGAAATTATCTGAGGGTGCCAATGCCTGTTTTCGGGGTTGCGACCGTTATGGCGGCAATCCTGGTTACGGTTTTGGTGGTAGGGGCCCCTGTGTCGAGAAAACGGTTGGTTAAAGAATCTTTACAAGAGAAGTCAGAATATATGCTTTCCTTGCACCATTCATTAAATCAAGATATGAACGGGTATTCTGATTTCGACACGACCATAGAGCATTATTTCTTTTAAGGAACTTTTTACAGGATCATGTTGTCTAAGTTATAGAAGGGAGAAAAGATATGTATATACGATTAAAACAGGTGTGTTTGGGAATGGGGATGGGGATGTTAGTTCTAGGAATGCCTCTCTTAGTGTCGGCAGAGACGCTGCCCCATGATTTTGAGAAAACGGGGAAGTCCCGGGAAGCATTGTTTGAAAAGGCGATCCAGGAGTTGAATTTGACCCCCCAGCAGCAAGAGCGGATCGCGGCACAGAAAAAGAAAGAAAAAGAAGACAGCGGGAAAAACAGGATCCGGATGAAGGAATTGCGTGACCAGCTTCGCGTTGAATTGGATAAACCAAGCGTTGATAAAGCCGGGATAAACGCGCTGACTGCGGAAATGAAAATGCTGGCAGGAAAACGTATCGAGAAAAAAGTCGAAGGCATACTTGCTTTAAAAGAAATCCTGACTCCTGAACAATTTAAAGCTTTGAATGAAAAAAGGATTCAAACGGAGTCCCCAAAAAGGAGGTAGATATGAAAAAGACAATGATCATATCCTTTGCTGTCATGCTCTGCCTTTTAGGCATAAAAACGTATGGTTTTGCCAGTGATTGGGATACGGCTGGGAAAGCGTTTGCTATTATTGAAGGACTACGGGTGATTACGGGCGGCAAACTGGATGTTGTCGGCAGTATTACCGGGATAAACAGGCCGCGTGAAGTTGTCAGAGAACGCGTATATGTACGGGAAGAGCCTCCGGGTTCCTCATATCAGATGTATAGTTCACGGTTTCCCGCTTATGGGCATAGGCATCAGGTGAGATATTCAGAGCGGGTTTGGGTCCCGCATCTGGTTTGGAAGGAAAAATATGTACCGACACACACTGAGTATAAACCCGGATATGGAAACATCGTAATAGACGGCCATTATGAAAGGTTTCAGGTGCAAGAAGGCGGGCACTGGGAAATAGTATATAGCGACTGATTAAATAGAATCAGATGTATAAAGTATTCCCTCTGGGGGCAGGCATCATGCTTGCCCCGTTTTCTTTTATAAATATGTTTTTTTTAAGATGAATTTGAGGTATAATAAATAAAATTTACAGGTATCATTTAATAGCTTCTTTTTAAGAAAGGATTTTATATGCCTGAGAAAAAAGTACTAAGAACGCTCATTATTGAAGATGATCCTTTTTTTGTGGCAGTTATGGAGGATTACAGCCATAAAATGGTTGATATAGAACTGGAATTGCACCATACGGTTACTCTTGAGGACAGCCTGGATTATCTTGATAAACACCGTGATGTCGAGATCATTATTTTAGATTATTTGCTTCTTGATAAATTGACCGGCCTTGTGGTATTGCAGCATATCAGGGCAAAAGGCATAAAAGTCCCGGTCATTGTCGTCACCGGCAGAGGCGACGAGGAAATCGCCGTACTCATGATGAAAGCAGGGGCAAGCGACTACCGGATCAAAGGGCACCTGACCCCTGAGCTTATTGAGGAATCGATCAAAGACGCGCTGGTTCAGCAAGAGCGGTTCCATGGGGTCATCGAGAAAGAGCGGCAGTTCATATTGAAAGATATGGCGATCAAAAGTTCTTTGAATGGAGTTTGTATCATGAATCCTCAAGGGGTGATCAGTTATTTGAACCCTTCTTTTGTCGATATGTGGGAGTATCCCAGCGATCAAGAGATCATCGGAAAAAGGTTCCAGGACTTTTTTTCTCCTCCGGAAAGGATCGATGAGATCCTGGTATACCTGCAGACAAAGAAAAGCTGGATGGGAGAACTTGTGGCGCGCAAGAAAGACGGGACGTTATTTTATCTCCAGGCGCTGTTCTCATTGATCAATTATACCTTTGAAGGGGAAGAGACGCCGCAGGTCATGACGTCTTTCATCGATGTTACCAAGAGTAAAGATAATGAAAAGAAGCGGGAGGCATTATACCGGGGTATTATGGAAGTGTTTGCCATGCGGGCTGAGGAAGTAGGTAATATTGAGACTGCCGGGCACATTCACCGCATTGCCGCCTATACGCGGTTTATTGCCGAGAAATTAAGGGAATGTGAGAATTATAAAGGGTATATCGATGAAAAATACATTAATGATATCAGTTATGCCAGTATGCTCCATGACGTCGGGAAATGGAGGACTCCGAATGAAATATTGCTTAAGCCGTCGCAGTTGACCAGGAGCGAACGGGAAATTATTGAAAAACATCCCAAGTTAGGCGCTGAAATGCTTATGCCGCTCTTAAAAGATAAGGGCAGTAACCAATACCTCAAATTAGTTGAGAGCGTTGTATTATATCATCATGAAAAATGGGATGGTACGGGTTATCCTGAACAGTTAAAAGGCGAAGAAATCCCTTTGTCTGCCCGTATAGTAGCGCTTGCGGATGTTTATGACGCTTTGACCTCCGACCGGTCCTACCGTAAAGCTTTGAGCCACGAAGAAGCGTATCGCATTATGGAAAAAGATAAGCTTTCGTATGATCCCCGTATCTGGCAGATCTTTGAGAATAACCAGTCGGAATTTTGCAGGATTCGCGACGCTAAGATTGAATGAGTGAAGCGTGTTTGCACTCAAGAGAGCATCTCGCAAGAGCACAGTTTTGCGCGCTCCCTTTTCTGCGGTGAGCGCGCAATTGCCTTTTTATTCTTTATGAAGCCTAAAGTTTTACTCTATAATCTTCCTCCCTCTGGCGGCGATCATTTCCCTATTTCTCTCGGTTATATTGCCGCAAGCCTTGCGATGCACGGAATCGAGTCGGCGCTTGCGGAAATAGATGTAATAACTCCGCGGACCGGACAGGAGATCGCTAATTTTGTCATTGATTTCAAGCCGGAAGTAGTAGGTTTCTCCGTGTATCAAGATAATATCGCATTGGCGCTGGCGCTGGCAAAGTTGATTAAAACGATCGACCCCCGGATCTTAGTCGTGATCGGAGGCCCTCAGGCAACTTTTATGCCTCAGGAAGCGTTGCGGCAGATGCCTGCTGTTGATGTTATTGTCCGCGGGGAAGGCGAGGTTGTTTTGCCAGCTTTAGTCAATTGTTTTGCAAAACGCCGCAGCTTTGCTCGGGTTAAAGGGATCGCGTTCCGTGAAGGTAGATCATATGTCGATACCGGCCCCCAGTCTTTTATCCGTCATCTCGATGATTTTGCTTCTCCGTATCAGACAGGTGCTTTTAACTTAACCCAGCATAAGACAGCATCAATGCTGACTTCCCGGGGGTGCAATTTTAATTGCAGTTTTTGTTATACCCCGTCTGCATACGATGGTATTATCCGCGCGCATACTACAGCGCGGGTTTTGCAGGATATGCGCGTGTGTGTGGAGAACAACATCAGTAAATTTTTCTTCGCCGACCCATCGTTTACGTTCAATAAAGAGCGTGTTAAAGCGATCATGCAGGGTATTATTAAGCGAGGCTGGCAGGTGAAGATCTGGGCTGAGACGAGGGCGGATCTGGTTGACCGGGCTCTCTTGATTTTAATGGCACAAGCAGGGGTAAATCGCATAGCATATGGTTTAGAATCTGTTGACCCGAAGGTAAATGCCGCTCTTAACAAGCGTATCGACTTGAAACAGTTTGCAGATGTTATAAAGGCCACTCAGGATGCCGGAATAGATGCCGAGGTTTTTACGTTGTATGGCCTGCCGCTGCAGACGTATGAGTCTTGTTTGAAAACTATACAATTCCTGAAAAAGTTAGGGGTTAAGCTTACGGGAAATTCTTCCGGCCAACAACTGGTGCTTTTTTGGGGAGCGGATATTACCCGTAATCCTGAAAAGTACGGGATATACGTGCCCGCGGGGAAACGGCCGCTTTATTTATCTGCCGGGCAGTTCTTCCGGACCGCGTATATGAATCGCGGCGATATGAAAAGAGTTGCCGGCCAGTATAAGGTTGAACGGCAGAAGTATAAACAAGAAACTCAGCGGGAATGTGTAAGTTTATTTTAAGTATAGATGGATATGTTTTTACAATTACGGATATCCCTTGATGATGCTCTTACTTACGGACGCCGGAGATTAGCCAAGCGTTTAGTTGAAGACGCCCTGCGTCAAGCGCGTCAGCAGGAGTTGTTAGGTGAATGGGAATATTTTAAAGGACAGGAGCAAATCCTCAAAGGAAAATATTTTGAGGCGATCGCGCATTTTGATAGGGCCGTCTCGTACAACCCTCATGACGGCGCTTCATATAACGACCGGGCCTTGTGTATGATAGAACTTGGGTTGATCAATGAAGCGTTCATATATTTTGATAAAGGGATTGAAGTTGAGCCTGATTATGCTAACGTTTACCATAATAAGGGATGGCTCTTGAATAAGGTGGGCAGGCATAAAGAGGCGGTCGTATATTTTAAGAAAACTCTTTCGCTTGAGCCCGGTAGGGCGGTTACCTTCGAGAATTTAGGGAATTCTTTGGCGCACCTTAAGCAGTATCGCGCATCGCTGGCGGCATATAAGAAAGCGGTCTCTTTTTTGAAGGTGGGATCCTTCGGCATTAAGCGCCAGTTGGTTTCGCGTATACGCCAGATCGCCCGCAAACTTGACGTTCAAAGGACCAAGAACCATTGATCTATCATGAAAATATTCTTTATTCCTGATGATTCGGACCGTATCAACATAAGAAAAGCGCGCTAAGGAGGATCTTTTATGGATAGGACAAAATTGAATCAATACCTTGAAGAGCTGGTTGAAGAATGTAAAGATCAAGATAAAGAGTTATTAAGAGAAAAGCTCGAGAGTTTGATGATGGTTTTTCCCGCGGCCGATTATGAGTATATGCTTGTTTTTCTGCGCGATAAAAAGATCATTACCCTTGAGCAGTTTAAAGAATTAAGGAAGAAATTCCTCGAGGCTAATAAGAACCTGATTGTTTACGGCATTTCCTCCCGCATGTTCGCGGAGATTTGGGCTGTGGAACAATTGAAACGCCTTGATGTAAGGTTTCAAAGCGCGGATAAAGCATTGGACGCGGAATATGTGGGGCAGTATGAAGCTTTATTTGAGAGTATTAAATTGGGGGTAAAAGCCAGCAGGACGATGAATCCTTATGTTGAAGGAGACCGTTTTCAAGCAGCTTTGCGGTATGACTTGACTAAGCCTTTTGTCATCCGCTTCCGGCATCTTATGCCGGAAATGTGCGAAGTTTTCGTGCTGATCGGGGTTTGGGTCGATAGAATACAGTATTGGGTGCTCTCTATTAAAGAATTAAAGGAAATCAGATATTTGATCAAAGAAGAAAAATTTAATATGAGTTATATTTTGACTATAGATCATCACAATATTCAGGAATTCGAAAAGTTCATAATACCGGAAACTGAGATTACTAATGCTATTATGGCTAAAACCAAGAAATTTTAGGGGGAAGGTATGGTATGTCCGGTTACCGGCTGGTTGAAGCGGGCGCTGGTTCCGTATTGAGAAGTAAAGAAAATAGCCGCTTAAGGATGTGGAGTAAACAAAAAAGCCAAAAGATAAAAGTTCTTTTGGCTTTTTTGTTCCGGCCCCTTATTCCCGTGTTTCTGTCCAGATGACCGGGTTATCGTCTTTCGAGGGGGCTACTATATCCCCCAGGTGATGGAATGTCTCTGAATCATGAATTTTCACAGCAAAGTTAAGACAACTGTTGAAAAATGTGCGAATCAGCTGTAAAATATACCAAGTATCATCTGCCGTTTTACCGTCGTCTCAAGAGATGATAAATCATTGCAGGTTACCCTCTTTTATTTTGTATGCGTATAAAGGCATTTCAATCGCTGGTATATAGGTACTATAATCAGCATGGCAGGCAGCTGCCTTGGAGAGAAACAATAGACCCGTACCGGATCGTGGTGTCTGAAATCATGCTGCAGCAGACCCAGGTTTCCCGTGTGGTAGAAAAATATAAATTATTTGTGCGAAGCTTCCCTACCATCAGGAGCCTGGCTTGCGCGGCGTTTCAGGATGTCTTGGCAGTTTGGCAGGGGTTAGGGTATAACCGCAGGGCACTTTTATTGCACCGGCTGGCGAAAAGGATCGTTTTTGAGGGAAATGGTTCAATACCCACAGAGCGCGAGCGCCTGCGTGATCTGCCTGGTATCGGGGAGGCGACATCGGGTGAAATCATGGCGTTTGCATTTGATAAGCCGGTGGTATTTATAGAAACTAATATCCGCAGTGTTTTTATCCATCATTTTTTCCCCGGCCGTCGGTCAGTCGCTGATACTGAGCTTTTGCCGTTCATAGAGAAAGCGTTGGACAGGCAGCATCCCCGTCAGTGGTATTACGCATTGATGGATTACGGGGTGTTTTTAAAAGCGACCATAGCGAATCCCGGGAGAAAGAGCCGTCATTATGCATTGCAAAGTAAATTCAAGGGGTCGGACCGTCAGATACGCGGCATGGTCTTGAAGCTGTTGGTCGGGCAAAAGCGGATAGCCTTGAATTCGCTCTTACGTTCGTTCGATCTTGATAAGAACCGGGTTCGTAAACTCGTCTTTTGCTTATGTCAGGAAGGATTGCTGCAACAGCGCGGAGCGTCTATTTCCATCGCTCGGTAAGAATAGAGAGAGGAAGGCAAAGATGATAAAGAAAAAAAATAAGCTTGTATTGCTGGGGGTCATTGTTTTGGTTGTCCTGGGATTTGGTGTTTTGAAGGATCCATTGATCAAGTCTGTCGTTAGCGTCGTCGGCTCGCAGATCGTGGGGGCGCCGGTACATATTGACACCCTGTCGGTTGGAGTTTTAAAGCAATCAATCCGTATGTCGGGAATGAAAATGTATAACCCGAAAGGATTCCCTGAGGGCGTGCTGATCGATATCGCTACGATATATGTTGACTATGACCTGGGTGCTTTGCTCAAGAAAAAGATCCACCTTATCTCTGCCGAATTCGATTTAAGAGAAATGGGCTTGGTGAAAAATAAAGAGGGCAAGTTAAACGTCGATTCATTGAAATTTGTGCAACAGCCTAAAGGATCAAAAGAAACTCAGCAGTCGCCGCAGATGCCGCTGGCGATCGATACGCTAAAATTAGGGATTGGAAAACTAATCGTTAAAGATTATACCGCAGGCAGTGAACCGTCTGTTCAGGTGTATAATATTAATATCCATAAGAGTTATAAGAATATTAAGAGCGCTCAAGCGCTTGCTGCGCTTATTATATCGGAGCCGATGAAGTCTGCCGGTATTAAAGGCGCTGCCGTTTACGGGGTCTCAATGCTGGCAGGGGTAGCGATCTTGCCGGTCGCGGTCGCTGCGACATTTACCGGCAAGGACAGCGCTGAACAGGATTTTGATGCGGCCTTCGATACTGTGTATGCACTCGGCTTATCTGTGCTCAAGAAAATGGGAAAAGTGACGCTCGAAAACGCAACAGAAGGCGTTATAAAGGCAAATATAAACGCGGCAATGATTGCGGTAAAGCTCCGGAAAGTTTCTGAAAAGAAAACAAAAGTCGTGGTTTCTGCGCGGAAATATTTATTGCCGAAACCGCAGGTAGCAGCGGGAGTTATTTATGAAATGCTTGCCCAGTTTAAATGATTTCAATGTCGGGGAACCATTCCATCAAAAAAGTGATCTTTGTTTTAATAAACAGGCTTTTGATATTTATGCTCAAGCAGCGGGGGGACAATGAAGTACCAGGAAACCCTTGATTTTGAAATAACTTTTTTTGAGAATCTTTTGGAAAAACGCCCGAATTTTACGGAGGCGTTAATCGCTTTGGGGGATGCTTATACTAAAAAAGGCCGTTTTCAGGATGGCTTAAGGATCGATCAGCAGCTTGCTGTGCTCAGGCCGGAAGATTCTCTCATTCAGTATAACCTTGCCTGTGATTTTTCGCTGCTTCTGGACGCTGATCGGAGCCTTCAGGCGCTTCATCGGGCGATCAGCCTGGGATACGATGATTTCTCTTTTATGGATAAGGATCCTGACCTGGAATTTATCAGGCATGACCCTCGGTATAAAACATTGGCTTCTCAATTTGATAAAAAAAGAAAATAGACCTTGAACGAGAACGCTGTACCGAGCAATGTTCGCTTGAGGGTAATAATAATAGAGGTTTACTGTGGCTATTGTGGAACCGGCGATACGCCCTCCTTCGGAAGAGGCGAGTTTTCTTTTACAGGTCACTCTCGGGTGCTCTTCGAATACCTGCGTTTTTTGCGGAGCGTATCAAAATAAGCCATTCCGTATTAAAAGCGTTCTTGAAATAGAGAGGGATATCGAAAATCAAAGCAGGCGGGATCCGGGGACACGCCGGGTATTTTTGATGGATGGGGATGCTTTAGCGCTCAAGAATACAGTTTTGCTGCCTATACTTTTGAAAATTCAATCTCATTTTAGGCTCCTTACCCGGATCTCTACGTACGCTAACGGCTATAATATCTCTGCCAGGAGCGATGGTGAATTGCGGCAACTTTCCGAGTGTAAGCTCAGCCTTATTTACCTGGGGCTTGAAAGCGGCAGTCAAGAGGTGCTTGACCGCTGTCTTAAACGTTCGAGTGTCGCGGAAATGGTTGAAGGGGTCAGGCGTTGCGCTCAAAGCGGGATCAAATCGTCTGTTATTGTTTTACTGGGCATAGGCGGCAAAGAATATTCCGCGCTGCATGTGCGTGAAACTATCCTCGCCTTGAATCAAATGCAGCCCCGGTATTTATCTTTTTTGTCGCTGATGCTGGTGCCCGGGACGCCTTTGGCGCAGAAAGCAGCAGACGGTGAATTCCGGGAATTAACCTCGTATGAATTATTGCGGGAAGCGTATGATATAATAAAAGGCCTTGAGTTGTCTCAAACGGTATTCCGGTGTGATCACGCCTCCAATTATCTTGCTTTGGAGGCGCGGCTGCCTCATGATAAGGAAAAGCTGCTTGGGTCATTAAAAGCTGCGCTGCGCGGTGAAGTTTTGTTGCGTCCGGAAATATTCCGGGGGCTTTAGTGATTGCATACAGGTGTTGCCTCAGGTGCCGTACCTAAGGATAAGGAGCTTGGAGTGAAAATAAACAGGCAGTTGGTTGTCTGGGCAATGGTTTTATTCATGCCGTGCGTCAGTTATGGCCAAGGGCAGGAGAGTGATCTTAAGCCTGCGAAAATAAGCCTTGTCCCTGCTCAGGTGATGATCGATTATGCTCAAGAAAAAGGAGAGTATAGTAAGTTCCTTTTTACGCTTTCTGATACCGCCTTTCTTTCTGAATATGGCTTAAAATTGGCAAAAGAAGCGAATTTTAAAGCGATCGCCTTGAGTTATTTCTTCGATGAGCAGACCGACCCTGTAGAGAAAGCGCGCCTGCTTGCGCACTATGGTCTTGAAGGGGTATTAGTGTGGAAGACAGAAGCATCCGGTTATCTTTTAGAGGTTAAGTTTAAGCAGAAAATTGACGCCATGCTTGATACTCTTGAATCGTTGGGGAAACGTTATCCGGGTTTTACGATAAAAACATTTCTTTTCGGTCATGAACCCGATTCTCCTTTTTGGGTATCTAACGATGATGGACAGCTTAAGCCGGCCTACTGGGATGGCAGCAGTTTGGAGTTCTTACGGAATTACACGTGGTTTGTAAAGCGGCTCAAAGCGCGCAATAAAGATTATGTTGTCGGTACTCCGGGGTTTGCTCCTGATGTGCTTTTTTCCGCTGATCCCGGAGATTCTTGGGCCGTTGATTTTATAAAACATCTTTCGTATAATTACCTCCCGGTTGATTTTATTGCTTTTCATGGCTTTTCCTCAGAAGTGAACACTTCTTTTACGGCTAGAATGGCTTACCTCTGGAGTTTGATGGACAAGTATCCGATTAAGAGCTCTGTTTTCAGGGAGGCCAAGTTGGCGGCCAGTGAGATCGGCCTGCAGGTCCTACCTCTTGTTTCTCCTCGGTATTTTCCAGAGCTGGACACTGCCTGGCGCGCGGCGCATAATATCATGGCGCTTATGGCAATGATTGATAATGGCTTGTGGTTAGCCGCTGAATCCGGGGGGCCTTTTCCTGATCACCCGGGGGATACGAATTTTTTATGGATCAAAGCAGACGGGACGATAAAACCGATTTACTATGCGCACAAGGCATTTAACGCGTTAGCGGATACCATCCGTCTTGAGCAGTCAGGAGGTAATTTCGAGACTTTTGGCGCTTTGGCGGGAAAAGCTGCGGATGGGTCTTCATTAGTGATTGTTCTTGCCAGTTATGACCAGTTGGCATTTTTATCGGCGTATCCTGATTCTGCGTGCTATCTCCGGCCGCAATCATTGGGTTTATGCGCGTATAAGGATTATATGGTCACTCTTAAGAACCTGCCGTGGGATGAATATGATGTACTTATTATGGAGCGCTATCTGGTTGATGATGCCTGTAACTTTGAATTGGCAGAGGCTGTTGAATTAAAAGGAAACGCTGAAATATCTTTTAGCCGGGACATTGGGTTGCCGCAGGTTCAGTTGATCAAGATACGCAGGAAATGACCGGGGATCAGGTGATCCTGAAATCTGGTAATCCGAAGGCGCTAATCGCGTCTTAGCATTCGTTTAGGGCACCCGGCGCAGATTGGAATTGCGCCGGTGTTGTCCTTTCTGGACAAGGAGGAAGGGATGAAGATCGGGCATTTGGAAGTAAAGCTCTTTAAGATCAGGAATAGATGTGGATACGCGGCAGTATGTTGCGAGCATTTGACTGAAGGCAAGACTGAACAGGAAGCGTATGACCGGATGGTCAAGGCTTTGCGAAGGACAGAAAAAAAGACTTCAGGTTGATCATTTCGGTTCCCTGGTATGCACTCAGTTGGTTTAGTGGTATAATATTTCGGGGGTGATGAAAATGGATTCTTTGGTAATGCAGAAGCGGCCGTTTGCGCTTGTTTTTCATGAAACAATAGTGGTTTTAGCGGTATCTGTGATCGTCCCGTTTGTTGTGCATTTGATCCCTTTCTCGGGAAAGGAACCGGTAGGAGCAAGGTTCTTGCCGTTATTTTATGCTCCTTTTGTAGCGATTGTTTTATTTCGTCCCGCGGTAAGTATTATGAGCTCTCTTTTGGCGCCTTTCCTCAATCAGCTGCTTACCGGAAGTCCCAGTTTTGAGAAAGTTATCGTTTTGACTCTTGAGTTATTCTTGTTTACACTTATTGCGCAAGCCCTGGCGGGTGAAAAGAAATCTTTCTGGGGTGCTGGGGTTTTATCGTATATTGTGAGTAAGGGAGTAAGCATCCTTTTATTGTGGAAAACGCTTCTGATGATCCCGGGGATATCTGTTGAGGCGTATTTTTTGCGGTCGATATATACCGCCTTGCCCGGAATAGGGATTTTATTTCTGATGAATATTTATCTTAACGTACTCAAGGAAAGGTGAACGCATGTTAGAGATCAGTTTTGAGATAATTTGTAAAATGCTCAAGAAAACCACTCTTCCCGAGTGTCAATTAGTGGTCGGTATAGCCGATGGAGGGGTAGTCCCCGCGAGTTTGGTCGCTTGTTTGCTGGGCCGCGATCTGCGGATCATCAGGTCACAGTATAGAGATGAAAATAATGACCCTTGTTTTCCTGAGCCGGTGATCAAAAATACGGTTACCGTCACTCCTGATATTAATACGATCTTGCTGGTTGATGATGTTTCAATATCAGGCAAAACCTTAAAT
>CAZPNW010000075.1:0-10897 GCA_964588175.1 uncultured Planctomycetales bacterium | reverse complement strand
TAGTAGAAGAAGAATTACAAAAGCTCAATGACCAAATCGTTTCCGAGATCGCAGAGTTAGGGGGAAAAGCAGCCGGATTGAACGGCAAGAACAATAAATTGATCCTCACCGAGAAAAAGAAAGCTAAGATCGATCTCGGCCTTGTCGGCAATATTATAGGCATCAATACCCAGGCCGTCCTTGATGAATTAAGGTCTGATTCTATTGTGGTCATTCTCCCGATGGGCGTGGGAAACGACTCTCTTACGTATAATGTGAACGCTGATGAGGCAGCCTCGCATATCGCCTGGGCATTAAAAGCGGAGAAATTAGTATTGCTCACCGATGTAAAAGGGATTATGCGTAATCCCGAAGACCCGAATTCTTTTCTTTCGACGCTCACGCGGGAAGAGTCTCAAGGGCTTATCCATGAGAAGGTCGTTCAAAAAGGCATGATCCCTAAAGTTGATGCCTGTATCGGCGCGCTCAATAACGGAGTTAAAAAAACGCATATTATTAATGCGCGCATACCGCACGCATTGTTATTAGAGGTGTTCACCGATCAGGGGATCGGAACTGAGATCATTAAATAAATGAAGATCGAAGAAATATTTGATACGTATAAAGACTGTATAATGCCGACGTATACTAAGACGCCGTTAGTCTTCGTGAAAGGGAAAGGTTCCCGGCTCTGGGATATTCATAATGATTCTTATCTTGATTTTTTCCCGGGATGGGGAGTTTGCAACCTCGGGCATTGCCATCCCAAAGTGATGTCTGCGGTACGTGACCAGGTCGCTAAACTTATATTTGTACCGAATAATTATTACACGCTCCCGCAGGCAAAATTAGCCAAAGAGCTGAATCTGCTCACGCAACACCCGTATAAGGTGTTTTTCTGTAATTCCGGGGCAGAAGCCAATGAAGCCGCGATAAAGTTCAGCCGCAAATATGGAGCTGCGGCCTCACCTGCCGCCTCAGGCGAAGACGGCCTGAGTAATACCGTCGGACGGGGAAGATATGAGATCATTACTTTTAAAAATTCTTTTCATGGAAGGACCCTGGGTGCCCTGGCAGCGACAGGACAACCCAAATATCAGGAAGGCTTCGCCCCGCTCCCCGGAGGTTTTAAAACAGTCCTTTATAATGATCTTGCCGCGGTTAAGAATGCCTTAACTGCCCATACGGTCGGCATCATGCTTGAGCTCATTCAAGGAGAAGGAGGCATCAATATCGCTGAAAAGCATTTTATCGGCGGTTTGAGGAAACTCTGCGATGAACATAAGCTTTTATTGATCATTGATGAGGTTCAAACCGGTATAGGGCGCACAGGAAAGATGTTCGCCTATCAGCATTACAACATCGTTCCCGATGTGGTGACTTTAGCAAAGGCTTTGGGAGGTGGTTTTCCTATCGGTGTTATGATGGTTAAAAAGTCCGTTGCCGACTGTTTGACCGCAGGAACGCACGCTTCCACTTTTGGAGGAGGCGCGGTTATTTGTAAAGCGGCACTGGCTGTATTAACTGCCTTGAAAAAAGAAAAATTACTGCAAAATACCGTAAAAATGGGAGATTACCTTCACCAGGGATTGCTCGAATTAAAAAGCGCATACCCGGCGATCAAAGAGGTCCGGGGAATAGGATTAATGTGGGGGATAGAGCTTTCCCGGGAAGGCAGAAGCGTCGTTGATGGATGTTTAAAGAAAAAACTATTGATCAATTGCACCCACGATACTGTTTTACGCCTTATGCCCGCGTTGAATGTTACCAAGAAAGAGATCGACAAAGCGGTCTATATACTTAGTTCTGTATTAAAAACTTTAAACTAAAAGGCACGCATGAAAAAAGATTTTATTACCATAGCAGATCTGAACAAGAAACAAATCACGGACATTTTATTGTTAGCCGCTGATATAAAAAAACGGCCCCAGGATTATACGCAGGTTTTGAAAGGAAAGACACTGGCCTTGATCTTTGAGAAGCCCTCAAACCGCACGTATGTCTCTTTTCAAGTCGGCATGTATCAACTCGGCGGTAATTCTATATACCTGGGCCCGGAGCATATTAAATTAGGAGTGAGAGAAACTATACACGATGTCGCAAAAACCTTGAGCAGGTATGTCAACGCCATTGTTTTGCGCACCTTTGCCCACAAAAACGTTATTGATATGGCTGAGCATGCAACCGTCCCCGTTATCAACGGGTTATCCGAACTGCTTCATCCATGCCAGGGATTGACCGATATCTTTACGGTCAAAGAGAAAACAGGCAAATATAAGAATGTAACGATGGCATATATCGGCGACGGGAATAATGTGTGCCATTCTTTGCTCCATTCCTGTTCCAAGGTCGGGCTTAATCTGCGCATTGCCGCGCCTGCCGGATATGAACCCGACCCTGCTGTTGTCAAACAATCCCGGGCCTTTGCGAAAGAAACAGGCGCGTCGATAGAATTATTCACTGCTCCTCAAAAAGCTGTCCGCGGGGCTGATGTGATATACACCGATGTATGGGCCAGTATGGGGCAGGAGCAAGAATCAGCGCAAAGAAAGAAAATATTCGCTGAATTCCAGATCAACCAGGGCCTTGTTGCATTGGCTCAGAAGAACGTTATTATTATGCATTGCCTGCCTGCTCATCGAGGAGATGAAATTACGGATGGAGTCATTAATAGTAAAAATTCCGTGGTTTTCGACCAGGCTGAAAACAGGCTCCATGTTCAGAAAGCGATCTTAATTAAACTTTTAACGTAGGCGTATAAGGCAACATGTTTCTTAAATAAACTTTAAAAGGCATGTTCCTTGAAAACGTAAAACTAGATGAAAAAAGTAGTCTTAGCGTATTCAGGCGGATTAGATACTTCCTGTATTGTGCGCTGGTTGTGTGACAGGGAGTTTGAAGTCATTTGTTTTGTCGCTGATTTAGGCCAGGGATTAGGCAAAGGCGAGAATTTTGAAGAGATCGAAGCGCGCGCGCTCGCCGCGGGAGCTTCGAAAGTATACATAAAGGACCTCCAGGACGAATTCGTCGATGATTTTATCGTCCCTGCCCTTAAAGCGAACGCGATATATGAAGGAAAATATTTATTGGCGACCGCGCTGGGCAGGCCGCTGATCGCTAAATACCTGGTTGAGGTAGCGCATAAGGAAAAAGCCGGGTTTGTCGCTCATGGATGCACCGGTAAAGGCAATGACCAGGTCAGGCTTGAAGTTACGATAGGGATATTAGACCCGAAAATAGAGATCATAGCGCCGGTAAGAGAATGGGAATTCAAGTCGCGCGAAGAAGAGATCGATTATGCCCTGGCGAACAATATCCCGATCGATGTTACCAAAAAGAAGCCCTATAGTATCGACAGGAATATCTGGGGCATCAGTATTGAAGCAGGTATTCTTGAAGACCTGGAACAAGAGCCTCCTGAAGACGCCTATATGATAACCAAAAGCCCTTCACAGGGATCGACATACCCGAAATACATAGAAATTACCTTTGAGAAGGGGGTACCCAAGAAACTCAACGGCAAGTCCGGTAAGCTTAAATCGATAATCGAAGAATTAAACCTGGTCGGCGGCCAGTATGGTATCGGACGCTATGATATGGTAGAGAACAGGCTCGTGGGTATTAAATCCCGCGAAGTCTATGAAGCTCCCGCGGGGACGATCCTTTATACCGCTCACCGGGAATTAGAAAGCCTGGTCCTTGACCGGGAATTAGCGCACTATAAAGAAATGATCTCGCTTAAATATTCTGAGCTTATATATTACGGCTTATGGTATTCTCATTTAAAAGAATCTTTAGACGGCTTTATGAATGCCAGCCAGAAATATGTATCCGGAACGATAAAATTAAAGTTATCAAAGGGGACTTGTGTCGCGGTAGGCAGGAGATCAGCGCATTCCCTATACAAAAAAGAGCTCAGCACCTATGGAAAAGATGATAAATTCAACCAAAAGTTAGCGGAAGGCTTTATTAAATTGTGGGCGATGCCGTATAAAAGATAAGTAAAAAGTCTCGGGTCACAAGTCACATGACACAAGTGGTTAATAGTCCACAGTCCATGGTAACAGGAAATCCGGTAAACAGGTAATCCGGGACTAGGGGATCAGGAGATCGGGAATACTGCTGACTGGGGAACTGGCAACTGGTGACTGATGACTGGGCACCCGGAAAACAGGACTAGGATATCGGGGAAACGGGTTATCCGGGATAGTACAAAAATTAATATACGTTAAGAGTAAAAAGCAGGAAAGAGAGTCTATAATGGCGAAGAAATTGTGGGGCGGAAGATTCAGTAAGCCGACAGATCCTTTAGTGGAAAAGTTTACCAGGTCCATTCAGTATGATTATAAGCTTGCTTTATATGATGTACTGGGGTCAATGCTGCATGTTGAAATATTAAGAGAATGCGGCGATAAATATTTAACAAAACCAGAATATTCCAGCCTTATGAAAGCCTTGGATTCCATTTACGAAAAGGTTAAAGCGAATAAATTTAAATTTGACGATACTTGTGAGGATGTGCACACATGTATTCAAAACGAATTATATAAAAAAGTCGGAGATTTAGCTTTAAAATTACATACTGCCCGCTCAAGGAATGACCAGGTAGTATTTGCGACTAAAATGTATTCTCAAACCGTATTATTAAAGTTAGCTTACGAAATTAGTGGTTTGAGGCTAGAACTCGCTGCCTTATCAAAAAATAACTCAGAAATTATAATCCCGGGGTTTACCCATTTACAACATGCGCAACCGGTTTATTTAAAGGATTATTTACAAGCTTACATTGATATGCTCATTCGTGACGCCGAGCGGCTTGTTTTTATTGAAAAGAACATGAAAATAACCATGGGAGCGGGTGCTTTGGCTGGTACTCCTGTTGACGCTGCCAAGTATAACAGGAAAACTTCAGAGATATTAAAGGATAAAAGCGAGTTTCTTGCCAGGCTTAATCTATGCGCGACTTCCAATTCTTTAGATACGGTCAGCGACCGGGATTTTGTGATCGAAATAATCAGCGCTTTAGCGATGCTGGCGATGCATCTGTCGCGCTTGGCCGAGGACCTGATCCTCTGGTCGACAAAAGAATTCGATTTCGTGGAGCTCGATGACGCTTTTTGCACGGGGAGTTCGCTGATGCCGCAGAAAAAAAACCCTGATGTCCTGGAACTGGTACGCGGCTATGCCGGCAGGCTGAACGGGAACCTGGTAAGTGTCTTAACGATGATGAAAGGGCTGCCTTTGACCTATAACCGGGATATGCAGCTGGATAAAGAGCCGTTATTCAATTCCTTTGAGATAGTGTCCGCAGAATTAGAAGTTTTGGCAGGGCTGGTCAAGACCCTGAAATTCAAAAAAAATTCGATCGCCGCGCATCTTAAAGATGAATCCTTATACGCCACCGACCTGGTCTATTACCTGGTTGATAAAAAGGTCCCCTTTAAACAAGCGCATACGATCGTCGGGAAACTGGTGCTGTATTCGCTGGCGCACGGGATTGAAATAAAAGAAATGCCTGAAAATATCTTACATGAGTTTTCAGAAGCTTTCGTTAAAAAAGAGATAGTAAAGCTTTTTGATCCTTTGGTTTCGGTAAGATCTAAGAAATCGATAAGCAGAAAAAAATAAACCCAGAGAATTGATCTATGCATGATTTCAAAGTTATTAACAAGATCTTGTACTGCGAAAACATAAAGGTCGAGGCCCTTGCCAGGCGTTTTGGAACACCTTTGTATGTCTACAGCAACCATACATTGATCGACCATTACGCCAAGCTCTATTCGGCGTTCCGGCAGATCGACCCGCTGATCTGTTACTCGGTCAAAGCTAACTCGAATTTATCCATTCTCAAGGCGCTCGTGTCTCGAGGCGCCGGGCTTGATATAGTGTCCGGAGGAGAGCTTTTTCGTGCTCTTAAAGTAGGCTGTCCGGCAGACAAAATAGTATACGCTTCTGTAGGTAAGACTGACCCTGAAATAGAAGCGGCGATCAAGGCAGGCATCTTATTCTTTAACGTCGAAAGCTTAGCGGAATTGGAGAATATAAACCGGATCGCCTCAAAACTCCGCCGGAGTACGCGCGTTGCTATCCGCGTTAACCCTGACGTTGAACCTAAGACTCATAAATATATCACTACCGGAAAACTTACGAATAAATTCGGGATAGACCTGAAGACCGCTTATGATATTTTGCTGCTGCGTAGCCGCTTCTCAAATCTTTCGATCTCGGGCTTGCATATTCATATCGGCTCGCAGATAACTGAGAGTGAACCGTTCGTTGCGGCGATAAACAAATTGGCCGCATTTATTGAAAAATTAAAGCTTCACGGCATTAACCTTGAGTATTTGAATATCGGCGGCGGATTGGGTATCGTTTATGATAATGAATTGCCGCAGACCGCGGAAAAGTACGCGACAGAGGTTTTGCCTTTATTGAAGCGGACCGGCCTTAAAATAATCATGGAGCCCGGCAGGTTTATCGTTGGGAACGCGGGTATCCTGGTAGTCAAAGTTTTATATGTTAAAACCACGCCTAAAAAGAAGTTCATTATAGTTGACGGCGGGATGAATGACCTGATCCGTCCTGCGCTTTACGGGGCATACCATCAGATCATCCCGGCTCGCGCCGCGTCGATCACCGAGAAAGCCGATATTGTCGGCCCTATCTGTGAATCGGGGGACTTCTTCGCGAAAGACAGGATGCTCCCGCGATTGACCGAAGGCTCTTTTTTAGCGGTGATGAGCGCGGGGGCGTATGGCTTTAGCATGTCGAGTAATTATAATTCCCGTTGCCGCGCAGCCGAGGTCATGGTAAAGGGCAGGCGCGCGTACCTGATACGCAAACGCGAGCGGCCTAGCGACCTGACCGCGAACGAGGAGATCATTGCGCTATGATAAAACACCTGGAATTCACTAAGATGGTAGCTTCGGGAAATGACTTTGTTGTCATTGAAAACAACCAATCCCTGAAAAAAGATGAATTGCAGTCTTTAGCTGTGGAGGTCTGCGACCGTAAATTCGGGGCCGGCGCCGACGGTTTGCTTGTTCTGGAAAAGTCGATCATCGCTGATGTCAAAATGCGCATTTTTAATACCGACGGCTCAGAAGCGGAGATGTGCGGTAACGGGGCGCGATGTGTCGCCTGCTGGATAAGCAATAACCGCAAAATCAAGAATGCCGAGCTTAAGATCGAGACTAAGGCCGGTTTGCTCGAAGCGGAAATAATCAACGATAATATCAGTGTCAAAATGACGGATCCCCGGTCAGTGAAGCTCAATATCCTGCTGAACCTTGAAGGGCGAAAGTTATACGTGAATTTCATTAATACCGGTGTTCCTCACGCGGTCATTTTTGTCGAAGGATTGGATAAGATCGATGTTGTGGGGATCGGCAGGAAAATAAGGTCTCATGAACAATTCGCTCCCGCAGGCACGAATGTTGATTTTATTGAACTTATTGACGAAAATTCCCTGAGGATCCGTACCTACGAACGAGGGGTAGAAAGTGAAACGCTTGCCTGCGGCACCGGCTCTGTAGCTGCCGCGCTTATTTTCGCGATGAAGACCGATGCGGTGGAAAAGATCTTTGTCCATACGCAAAGTAAAGAAGTTGTTGCTGTGTATTTCGACCGTAATAAGGATGTTTTCAAAAATGTCTGGCTTGAAGGTAAAGCACGGATAGTATTCCATGGGCAATTTGAAGCTTGAGAGGAGGCTTTTATGATTCTCTTTATCGTATTAGGTGCCGTATTGATCGCCGGGATCTGGTTGGCAGGCGCATACAATTTTCTCGTCGTACTAAAAAACCAGATGCTCAACGCCTGGAAGCAGATCGATGTCCAGCTCAAGCGAAGGCATGACCTGATCCCGAATTTGGTTGAAACGGTTAAGGGCGTGATGAAATTCGAACAGGATACATTTACGAAAGTCATTGAAGCCAGGAATAAAGCGGTTTCTTTACAGGGAAGCATCGCGGAAAAGGCGGCCCAGGAAAATGTCCTCAGTGGGGCATTACGCCAATTATTCGCGTTAGTGGAGAATTACCCGCAGTTAAAATCGAATGAAAATGTTTCAAAATTACAGGAAGAGCTATCAACAACTGAAAATAAGATCAGCTCGACCCGGCAGTCCTATAATGATATTGCGACAAGGCTTAATATCGCGGTACAGAGCTTTCCCCTCAATATAGTAGCGGGAATGTTTAATTTTAAAACGGTTGATCTGTTTGAGGTCGCGGATGCGAAAGAAAAAGAGGTCCCCAAAGTCGATCTCAATTTGAATAAATAATACGGATAAATAATATATCAAGGAGCGCTACATGTTTAAAGGTTCGATGGTGGCTATAGTTACACCGTTTAAAAACGGAAAAATAGATGAAAAGAAATTGAGGGAATTGGTGGCTTTTCATATAAAGAACAAAACTTCCGCGCTCGTGCCGTGCGGCACAACCGGAGAATCAGCGACGTTATCCTGGGCCGAACATGAACGGGTCATCGAGGTCGTGATCGAATCCGCCGAAAAAAGGCTCCCGGTTATTGCGGGGACCGGTTCTAATTCGACCGAAGAGGCGGTCATGCTTACCAGGCAGGCCGCCAAATCTGGCGCTGACGCAACGCTGCATGTGGCGCCCTATTATAATCGGCCGACTCAAAAAGGCTTGTACCTGCATTTTAAAGCTGTTGCTGAATGCGCGGATATCCCGGTCATTTTATATAATATCGCTTCCCGCACGGGAGTCAATATTGAGCCTGAAACGATAGCCAAATTGGCCCTGGATTGCAAAAATATCGTTGCGGTTAAAGAAGCTTCCGGCAGCTTAGAACAGATGGCGCGTATTAAGCACTTGTGCGGAGCGTCATTTGATGTAATATCCGGTGACGACGCGTTGACTTTGCCGCTTTTATCGATAGGCGGCACGGGTGTGATCTCAGTCGTGGCTAACCTTGTGCCTAAAGAAGTCGCGAATCTGGTAAGCGAATTTGAAAAAGGCAATATTAAAAAAGCGCAGGAGATCCACTATAAACTCCTGCCTTTAATAAAGGCCATGTTTATTGAAACAAATCCGATCCCGGTAAAGACGGCGATGGGCCTATTAGGCTTATGCGATGCTGATCTGCGCTTACCGATGTGCGCGATGTCGCCTGAAAACCTGGAAAAATTAAAAAAAGCCTTAAAAGACTACGGCTTATTATAACTACCAATTACTCGTTACTTGTTACTCGTTTGGAGGCCCAATGATAAAATTAGGAATTGCCGGTGTCTGCGGAAAAATGGGCAGGCGCATATTTGAACTAGCCCAGCAAGATAAAGATTTCGAAATAAGCCTTGCGTTGGAAAGAAAGGGGATCCCTGAGATAGGCAAAGAGGCAGGGAAACTTAAGATCTCTTCAAGCGCTGATGGCGTGTTCCTGATCGATGTTTTGATCGATTTCACCATTCCTGAAGCAAGTATTAATCTTCTTGATTATGCGGCAAAATACCGCAAAGCGCTTGTGTTAGGGACTACCGGTTTTACCGCGGAGCAGGTCCAGAAGATAGAAGAAATCGCACGCGTGATCCCTGTGGTTTTTTCGCCGAACATGTCCGTCGGAGTTAATGTACTGTTTTCAATGCTCCCGGAGATCGCCAAACGGCTGGGGCCGGATTATACTATTGAAATAGTAGAGGCCCACCATAAATGGAAGAAAGATGCTCCTTCAGGCACGGCTAAGAAAATGATGCAGGTATTAAAAGATGCTACCGGAAAAGATGTCCCCGCGCATGCTATCCGCTTGGGGGATATTATCGGAGACCATACCGTTATTTTTTGCGGCAATTCCGAACGGATCGAAATAAAGCATCAGGCGCACACACGGGACCTGTTTGTTTTAGGGGCGCTGAGAGCAGCGAAATGGATCGCGGGAAAACCCGCGGGGCTTTATTCAATGCAGGATGTCTTGTTAAAATAAGTTCTCGGATAAGGAGTGGGTCATGGATGAACAATTATTGAAGAGATTGATCAATGCTGCGGGTGTCTCCGGCTATGAAAAAGCAGTTACGGCGATCATGCAGGCCGAACTCAAGAAAAGCTGCGATGATGTGCAGATCGACTTGTTCGGTAATGTGATCGCCCGTAAAGGCAAGGGGCCAAAAAAGATCATGCTTGCCGCGCATATGGATGAGATCGGACTGGTCGTCAAGCACATCGCTAAAGACGGGTACTTAAGTTTCATAAAAATCGGAGGCATCGATGATAAGGTGCTCGTCGGGCAGCGCGTTATCGTAAAATCAAAGAAAGGCGACTGTTTCGGGATCATCGGTATCAAGCCGCCGCATTTGACCAAAGAAGAAGAAAAGAACAAACCGTTAAAATACGATGACATGTTCATTGATATCGGATGTTCCACTAAAGAAGAGGCTGAAAAAAAGGTCGCGGTTGCCGACGCGGTGATCTTTGAACCGAATGCCGGCGTCTTGAACGGGCAATTGTTTTACGGCAAGGCTATTGACAACCGGATAGGCTGTTATTGTTTGCTCAAGATCATGGAAAGGCTCAAAGTCAAGGCGGAGGTGTTCGCGGTCGCCACCGTTCAGGAAGAAGTAGGCTTGAAAGGGGCACGAACTGCATCCTTTAAACTCGACCCCGATTTTGCTATCGCCATCGATACGACCTGCGCCGGAGATACGCCGAATATCCGGGAAAAAGAATCTTCATTAAAACTAGGAGCCGGTGCCGCGATCACGATCATGGAAGCCGGCGGCCGCGGTATAATTGTCGCTGAGAAGATCAGGGACCTCTTTGTTGAGACTGCAAAGAAAAATAAGATCAAATATCAGATCGATATCCTGGAAGGCGGAATGACCGACGGCGCAATGATCTATATGAACCGTGAGGGCGTCTTGACGGGTGTTTTAAGCGTGCCTACCCGGTATGTCCATTCT
>CAZPNW010000074.1:0-44294 GCA_964588175.1 uncultured Planctomycetales bacterium | reverse complement strand
GCCTGCCTGCCGGTAGGCAGGGACCCGTTCACTCATAAGGACATTAACCGGACACAAGTCGCAGGTCCCATGTCGCAAAGAGTCGATGGTCAATGGTCGATAGTCCATGGTTGGTGGTAAACTTTACGGTTATGCTGGAGCGCACATTAGAAAACTTTCGGCACTGAGTTTTACCTGGAGTGCACAAGGGATTACGGCGAGTTGAAGCGCGCTCTTTACGTAAGTCTATAGCGTAAACGAGCCGTAAACCGCAGTGCACGGCGAAAGTTTTCAGTGCGCGTAAGCATGACCGTAAAGTTACATCATAAAATTAGAGGAAAATGGGATATCCGGAGATTTCGAAATTAGGAAGCTACACGCTCAGGGTAAGCCCTTCGACTGAATTAACAGGTAAAGCTATCAGGCGCTCAGGGTAAACCCTTCGACTTAACCAACACTAAAGCTATCAGACGCTCAGGGTAAACCAAAACTCTGAACCCAGGCCTTCGGTGCTTACCACCCCTACACTTCCGTCGTGCGATTCGATTATGTGCTTAACGATAGAAAGGCCAAGGCCGGTTCCTCCGAGTTCGCGGGAACGCCCTTTATCAACGCGGTAAAAACGTTCAAAGATACGGGGAATATCTTTTTCAGGAATACCGCTGCCGGTATCCTTAACGATAAACTTCACAAACCCTCCCTGCATAAGCGCAGAGACTTCTACCAAACCGCTTTCACGGTTAAATTTAATAGCATTATCGATAAGATTGGTGAATACCTGTTCTATCCTGTTCTTATCCGCATGGGCAGAAACATCATCAGACACTTTATTTTCGAATCGCAAAGACTTCTTTTTTAACTGAACGCTGAATCCTGAGGCGATCTGTTCAACAAGTTGCCTGACCGCGACCTTTTCTTTCTTTATTTCCGCCTGGCGCGACTCCAGGCTCGAGAGGCTTAATAAATCGCTGGTCAGCCTGTCTAAACGTTCCGCATGCTCCTGAACGATCTTTAAGAAGTTCCGGCTTTCTTCTTTATCATCGATGGCTCCTTCTAAAAGCGTCTCGACAAAACCTTTGATCGAGGTAAGCGGTGTCTTTAATTCATGGGAGACATTTGCCACAAAATCAGAGCGCACTTTCTCCAGCCTCCTCATCTCGGTAATATCATGGATCACCAGGACACAGCCGTTTACCGCGCTGTTCTCAAATAACGGGGCCGCGTTCACCTGGAATGTCTTTTGCAGGGGCCAAATGACACTCAACTCTTTCGGCAGGAACTTGCCGCTGCGTAAGACATCCGTTATGATCTCTCCAATATCATTATTAGGGAACACCTCAAGGAACAATTTACCGACGATCTGGCGCCCCGGGATATTCAGCATCTTTTCTCCCGAAGGATTAACTGAAATGATCCGGGTATCTTTATCAACCGCGATCACCGCTTCTGCCATATTACCCAGAATAGCTTGATGCTGCCTGTTCTCTTTTTCAAGCAGACCGACATGAGATTCTACTTTTGCCAGAAGTTCATTTAAAACATGTACTAATCGTTTTATCGCAACAGAAGCGTAATACGCAGGGATCCGGACATGATAATCTCCGGTTAGAACTTTCTCTAAGATCCTGGTAATTTCTTTAATTTGGCTGCCGGCTAAGAATATCAAGGATTATTCCTCATCGAAAAGAAAACGGTACCCGTAACTTTTCACGGTAATAATACGTTTGGCCTGGTGTTTGAGTTTCTTACGCAGCGTCCTGACATGCACATCAACGGTGCGGGTCTGGATCCGCTCAGCATGGTCGAAACCCCAAACAGCATCCAAAAGATAATCCCGCGATAAAACCCTCCCCCTTGCGGCTACCAGATTCTTGAGCAGCTCGAATTCTTTCGCAGTGAGCGTAACCGGCTTGCCGTCTGACTCTACCATGACCCGGGCAAGATCAATAACCAGGCCCTTCATTGCGACAGGGGGCGCCAAAGATTCTTTTTCTTTCACGCGCCGCAATACCGCTTTTATGCGCGCGATCAATTCTCTCGGGCTGAAAGGCTTCGTGACATAATCGTCAGCTCCGAGTTCAAGGCCAACTATCTTATCGGATTCCTGGACTTTCGCGCTGAGCATAACCAGGGGGATCGCATGAGTCGCATCGTCTCTCTTGAGCTGCCGGCAAACCTCAAAGCCGTCAATACCAGGGAGCATTAAATCCAAGATAATAATATCCGGGTGGTCATGGCGGGCTAAACGCACTGCTGATTCACCGTCAAAAGCGCACAAAACCCTGAATCCTTCTTTTTTCAGGTTGTATTCAAGCATACGCACGATGTCCTTCTCATCATCAACAATAAGGATCTTATCTTTCATAAGGCTTTTAAGGGCAAACAGGGGGCCAAAGGCTTTAAAATACGCTCCTATTTCGACCTTATCGCGACGACTTTGATAAAATCAGCGGCACCCTCGATCTTATCCGTTACGCCTTCAAGATACTCCGCCAGCTGATAGCTTAACAACAATGTCGCCGGTTCAAGTTTGGCGTGAATGATCGATTCTATCAAGGTCTTCTTTTTCTCGTCTGCTTCATGCTCAAAGCGGTCGACATCAGCGCAATCAAGCAGTGTTTTCTTTAGATCGTTCTTTACCACCGCCTGTATGGCGTCTTTGAGTTTCGTGATCGAAGCGACGATCGACTCAGTGCTGGATGAAATATTTTTCAGGATAGCATCGGGAAGCTTTTGTTCGATAAACCCCAAGAGGCGGGCGGAGCCATTCGTCCAATCAGCGATCTTATCCAATGATTTCACAAAATGCATCAGGTCTTCCCGGTCAGGAGCCAAAAGCAGGCTCTCGGAAAGCTCGCTGATCATTTTTGTACGCAAGAGATCGGCCTGATGCTCGCTTTCCCTGACTTTTTCGATAGCGATTGTTTTTGCCTCCAAGTCTCCTTTAATGAACGCGCTGACCGCTTCGGCAAAATACGTCACGCATTTAAACGTCTCATCGACATGTTTTTGAGCATCCTGCAAAATAGAATGCTCTTCTGCCATGCCTAACCAACCTAAAATATTACGGACTTCTTTCATAATAAACCTCCTTTATACTTTTATGCACGATACAATTATCTTCAAAACAATAAAACTGACCAACCCGGAAATAAAAGGTGTCGCCAGCCAACAGATAATGATCTCCCGCATGATCCGCAGGTTCACCACCTTTACACCTTTAACCAAACCCACGCCGAAGATCGCTCCAACAATAGAATGGCTTGTCGAGACTGGAATACCGAACAACGTGTACACATGCACATTAATAGCGCTGGCTAATTGCGCCGCAAAAGCCATGAGCGGCAGAAGATGGGTAATATCTGATCCTATGGTTTCTATAACTTTATATCCCCACGTCATGATCCCCAGGACGATTGCCAGGCCGCCGAAAACAACACTCATTTTGGGGGAAAGTATTCCTGCGCCCGCGATAACACCGGTAGCATTGGCAACATCGTTTGCTCCCCAGGTATAGGCGACATAACAACCGCTTAAAATAACCAAAGTTGCAACGGTAGCGCGAAAATGACGCGCAGGAATGATCAAAGGCGCTATTTGCTTTAGGGCAAGGTAAAACACATACCCTAAAATAGCGGCTCCCAGGGGAGTAAAGATCCAACAGAGGAATATATCCAGCATTATTTTCCACTTGATCGGAGACTGAAGCGCTAACCCGGCCCCGGCAACTGCACCGACAATGGAATGGCTCGTTGAAATCGGCATTTTCCGATAGGTTGCTAAGACAACCCAGAAACAGGCGGAGAACATGGCGACCATCGCCACATATAAAGCCAGGGTTTTATCTAATTTATCGATCGCAATGATCCCTTTTCCAATGGTATGCGTTACATATGAGCCCTGCAAAGAAGCCCCGAGAAAGCCGAAAACCACGATCAAAAGGATCGCTTGTTTTAAATTCAAAACCCGGGATCCGACGGCGGTTCCCAAAGAATTTGCCGCGTCATTTGCCCCGATCGACCAACCGACCGCGACTCCCATCAACAAGACCAAAAAAACAAGAAATAAATACATCGGTTATTTTCCCTTGCAGTTTGTGACACATACCCCGCAAATAAACTGGTCCACGAGCCTCTGTTTCTGAAAATCCTTTAATTTCTCAAAACATCTCTGGTGATCAAAGCCAATCGCGTTTTCTTTGATCGCCCCGGCAGGACAAGCGGCTACGCAAGCCCGGCAATTCCCGCAGGTATCAGCGGCAGGCTTATCAGCCTTAAGCGGCATATCGGTCAAAATAGTCGCCAGCCGGAATTGCGCCCCCAGCTTTTTGTTGACTACCAGGTTATTTCTGCCCAACCAGCCTAAGCCTGCCAGTACCGCGACCTTTTTATGCGAGAGGTGCGCGGATTGTTTCTGCCAATCGACTATCTGTGAAGCAGGGATGGGCAGGGCCCGGTACCCTTTTCTTTGGATATACTGGCTCAGCTGAAATGCCGCCTGATCAAGAAAAGTATTGGCGCAACGATAGTGATGAAAATACAGCCGCGTGGGAGCATCAATGATCTCTTCCAAGATGCCGGAAGATAGCCTCACCGCGACAGAAACCGCCCGATCCATTCCCTTTATTACTTCCTGAGAAAGCGCGAATTCCTTTTTGACCTCCGTAATATCGGCAACCCCGAAGAGATCGAAACCTTTCTCTAAAGAGAATTTTTTAAGCTGCGGATAATGATCATTTGTTTTCTTCATGCCTTATTTTCCTGCCCTGAATTTCTTCAAGTACACCATCAAAAGGGAGATCGCCGCCGGAGTCACCCCGGAAATACGGGAAGCCTGGCCTAAATTCGAAGGTTTAAAACCGGCAAGCTTTTCCCTGATCTCCCGCGACAAGCCGGGGATATCCGTAAAAACCAGGCTCTCAGGCAGCCTTATTTTTTCCAAATGTTTGAATTTCTCTACTTCCGAGATCTGCCGCTCTATAAATCCACTATATTTTACCTCAATTTCTATTTGTTTTAAAGCATTCTCTGGTATTTCTAATTTATCCAGCCCCAGGCTTTTAAGCCTCTCTATATCTATTTGCGGCCGCTTGAGCAGCGCTTCCAGTGTAAAGACTTTCTTGATCGCAGATATCTTAAAACGTTCAAGACAGGCATTAGTCTCAAGAGAAGGCTTGACTTTAGTAACTTTCAGAAGTTTGTACCCCCTGCTGATCGCCGCGGCTTTCTCTTGTGTCTGCTCCCGTTGCTCTCTTGATACCAAACCTATCCGATAACCGTCCTCACAGAGCCGCAGATCAGCATTATCTTCACGCACAATAAGGCGGTATTCAACGCGCGAGGTGAACATACGGTACGGCTCAGGAGTCCCTTTAGTCGTTAAATCATCAAGCAATACTCCGATATAACCGGTAGAACGGTCAAGTACCAACGGCTCTTCATCTTTTATCCGCAACGCTGCGTTTATACCGGCGATCAAGCCTTGCGCGGCTGCTTCTTCATAACCGGTAGTACCGTTTATCTGTCCGGCAAGATAGAGATTCTTGACCAGTTTTGTTTCCATTGTCGGATAAAGTTGCGTGGACTCGACAACCGAATGTTCTATCCCATACCCGAAACGGATGACCGCTGCTTTCTCCAAACCCTCAATAGAATGCAAGATTTCAAGCTGCACATCCTGAGGTAAACTGGTAGATAACCCATTAGGATAAACCGCATCGCTTTCATATCCTTGCGGTTCCAGAAAAACCTGATGGCGCAGGCGATCCTCGAATTTAACGACTTTATCCTCGATAGAAGGGCAATACCGTACGCCTGTCGCTTTAATGATCCCGGCATATAACGGCGATTTATCCAGGTTATCCTTGATAATCTTATGGGTTTTCTTATTGGTATACGTAATATAACAGGGGACCTGTTTTTGCGTTATTGACGCAGTGGAAAATGAAAATGGACGCGGAGGCTCATCTCCATGCTGAAGCATTAACTTTGAAAGGTCGATTGAACGCTTATCCAGCCGGGGGCAGGTGCCGGTTTTAAAACGTAAGAGTTTTAAACCTAATTCTTTAAAATGTATTGCCAGATCAACACTTGCCTTTTCAGCGATCCTGCCGCCGCTCGTATGCGTTAACCCCACATGGATCAAACCGTTGAGAAACGTCCCGGGACAAATAATAACTGCCCGCGCGGCAAGAGGCCCTTGAGGCGCCAGTAAAACTCCTTTAACAACCGCATTCTCGACCAATAAACGGACAACCTCTCCCTCAATAACAGTCAAATGTTCCTGCTCCTTAACAACCGAACACATATAATTATTATAAAGCTCCATATCGATCTGCGCGCGGCTGGACTGCACTGCCGGGCCTTTAGAAGCATTCAGCATCCTGAATTGAATACCGCAGGCATCAGCAGCTTTCCCCATCTGGCCGCCTAGGGCGTCGATTTCTTTCACTAACTGGCCCTTTCCTACTCCGCCGATAGCGGGATTACAACTCATCAGGCCGATGGTGCGCTCATTCAAGGTCACCATAAGCGTCTTTACCCCCATCCGCGCGCAAGCAAGCGCGGCTTCAATACCGGCATGCCCCGCTCCCACAACTATAATATCGTAACTGTCCATTGTTATTACCTTCATTCAAAAAATGGTAGTTAGGTTAGGGTCAAGTTATTTGTTTGGTTGTTGGGTAAAGTAATTGGGTTTTAGAACCAAACTACTTTACCTAACCACTAAACTAACTGCTTAACCATAACCTAACTACATATAATCTTTAACCTTTATCATTAACGTGCTATTTTTGCGCTGACTTCACCAGGAGAGGAATTATATCCGTGCCCATCATTTCTCCGCAAGATCCCAAGAACGCGGCCTTTTCGGAAAAACTCATCGAGCCATCAGGAGGGATCTTCCCTCCCGAGATCAAGATCGGCACAGGATCAACCGAGTGAGCCCGACGGGAACAAAGCGTCGCATGATCAGCGGTCACCGCGACAATACAATCTTTTAGATTCAGGTGGGCAATAAGGTTGGCGAAAAAGAATTTATCTATCAACTCAATGACTTCCTTTTTCCTTACATGGTCTCCGTCGTGGCCAGCTTCATCAGGGCCTTTAATATGAATATAGATCCCGTCATACCGGGGGAGCGCATCGAGGGCTATCTTTGCCCAGATCTGATAATCCACATCTAAATGGCCGGTCGAAGAAGGCATCGCGATGATCTGCATTCCCGTCAAAAGGGCGATCCCCCGCTCTACCGGCATTTGTACAAAACAACCAAACTTCATCTTATACTTACTATTAATATCGGGAAACTCAGGCAGGCGATCGCCCGCATCACGGGACAAAATAATATTTGCGGGCATTTTATTCTCGTTTATTCTTCTTTTGTTTATCGCTGATTCCATGAGGACCCTCTGTGATTCCCGCGTAAATTCATTCAAAAGGCTTGCTGCTTCCTGCGCTTCCGGAGAATTCTCATGCCCTGTCATGGGAACGGCTTGAGGGACATGAAGCAGTGCTTTTTCCCACGGGCGGCTAAAGCTTCCGACACGTTCATAAGCAGGATCGGTATTCGTGACCCATCCTGACAACTTTGAATGCATTCCGCGGATAACCAGGACACCCCAGCGGCCGACCGTATGTTTAAATTCAAATGTCGCATTCGACAAAGAAACCTTGGCATTGATCTCCTGCGCAAGAGCACTCGCTTCATCAGACGTCAGATTTCTCCCCATCCTGCGGTCTTTGAGCGTTACGCCATCAGGTTCTACACATGCAAAGGTCACCCGTAACGCTAAATTTCCCGCGCTCATCGGTACACCTTCCGCAAAAGCTTCCAAAGGGCCTCTTCCGGTATAATAACGTTGATAATCATAACCTAAAATACTGATCACCGCGGTATCAGATTGCGGGACAATATTCTTTCCCATAGGATAAACCATGCCCGTTATACCCTTTTGCGCCAGGCGGTCCATCTGAGGAGTAAGCGCCGCTTCAAGCGGGGTTTTATTATCTAATTCTTTAAGCGCCTGATCAGCGATACCGTCGAGAATGATGTAGATGATCTTTTTCATAGGGGATACGTATTAGATACTAGGTTATCGGCTGCGCAGCACCCCAGCTTAATAGGAATGCTGGGTGCGCCCCTTCTGGGCAGCAAGCGCGCACCGATAATATACTCAAAAGCGTAAAGGACAAGGCTATTCTTTGCCTTGTCCTTTGCGCTTTCGAACATCAAAGTTTATTTAACATTTAGAAAAACCGCACGCTTGACATTTCACACAACCTTCTTCATGACGGAGCGCCCCCCCGCAATCCGGGCAGACACCGACAATATCTCCGCGCGATTTCGTATCACTATTGGATTCTTCAGTATAGGAATGCTTCATCGCCTTGCTTTCGATCTCCATCGGAGCCGCGTGAACATGAAGATGGCCGTTTACCAGCCTTCGCTCAACCACCCGGGCAATAGCATCGGAACAGGAAAATATCCTCTGGCCTTTCTCCCAGGAAGGAGAAGGGCAACGGATATTCCGCAGCTGTTCAATGATCGATTTAACCTCTATCCCTGAACGAAAGGCAAGCGACACCAGACGGCCGAGCGCCTCCAGCTGAGACGCGGCACATCCGCCGGCTTTACCCATCTGAGTAAAAAGCTCAAAAGGCTTGCCTTCTTCATCAATATTGATCGTCACATATAAATTACCGCAGCCGGTAGATACTTTCGTCGTCGTACCGGTGATCACCTCCGGACGGGGCCGCGGGGCGATCTTTCCTACTTCCAGCTTTGATTCCTGGACAACAACCGCCGGCTGTTTATATGAGATATTAAGGACCTGCTCTTCTCTGCTTCTGTCACGGTAAACCGTGATCCCTTTACAGTCTAACGTATAGGCTAACAAGTAAGCTTTACGCACATCCTCAAGGGTAGCCTCATGAGGGAAGTTAATGGTCTTGGAAACCGCGTTATGGGTATATTTCTGAAATGCCGCCTGCATCTTAACATGCCATTCAGGAGCGATATCATGCGCGGTAACAAATAGTTTTTTAACATCTTCCGGGATACCTTCGATATTATGCAAAGAGCCGGTTTCAGCGATCTTTTCCATCAATTCACGGCTGTAAAACCCTCGTTGACGGGCAACTTCCTCAAACAAAGGCTCTACTTCAACCAGCTTATCATTATCCATAACATTACGGTAATAGACGATCGCAAAAAGCGGCTCCACCCCCGACGAACAAGGGCCGGCGATAATACTGATCGTTCCCGTCGGAGCAATGGTGGTCAAGGTCGCGTTACGGATAGAAACACCTTCTTTTTCCCAGGTACTTCCTTTATATGCGGGGAAAACGCCTTTTTCACGGGCTAATTCCTGTGATTTCTTAACTGACTCATCAAGAATAAACGCCATCAATTTCTCCGCGAGGAGAACTGCTTCATCGCTATTATACGGTATGCCCAGGCGGATAAGCAGGCTTGCCCATCCCATAACCCCTAAACCGATCTTACGGGTCAATTTCGTCGCTTTCTCTATCTGCGGCAGGGGGAATTTATTGACATCGATAAGATTATCGAGAAAATACACCGCAAGGCGGGTAACTTCTCTTAATTTAACCCAATCCACCTCATAACCGGCATTTTTCTTTTTATACATACGGTCCAGATTAATAGAACCCAGATCGCAGCTTTCATACGGCAGGAGCGGCTGTTCACCGCAGGGGTTAGTACTTTCGATATTTCCCAATTTCGGCGTCGGATTATATTCATTAATACGGTCAATAAAAATAACTCCCGGTTCTCCGTTCTTATGCGCCTGTTTTACGATCAAATCAAAAACATCTTTGGAGCTCACTTTCTGGACCGGCTTATTCGTATGAGGATCCATAAGATCGAACGACTTGCCGGCTTCCAGGCTTTCCATGAATTCATCGGTAATAGCGACGGAAATATTAAAATTTGTAATGAGCTTGTTATTTTCTTTGCAGGTTATAAACTCGAGGATATCCGGATGGTCGACCCGTAAAATACCCATATTAGCGCCCCGGCGCGTGCCCCCCTGCTTGACCGCTTCAGTGGCGGCGTCATAAACTTTCATGAATGATATCGGCCCGGAGGCGACACCTCCGGTTGTTTTTACCACGGCGTTCTTCGGGCGAAGGCGGGAAAAAGAAAAACCGGTACCCCCGCCTGACTTGTGGATGAGGCTGGTAGATTTAAGCGTTTCAAAGATCGACTCCATCGCGTCCTCAATAGGAAGCGTAAAACAAGCGCTGAGCTGCCCCAACTCCTTGCCGGCATTCATAAGACAGGGAGAATTCGGCACAAATTCTAAAGAAGACATCACCCGGTAAAAATCATCCTCCAGCTTTGAGATCTCTTTCTCATCCTGGCCATAATCCTTATCAGCAGAAGCGATCGCCTTGGCCACACGGTGAAACATTTCCTCTGGAGTTTCAATAACTTTTCCTGACGGGTCTCTTTTAAGATATCTTCTTTCTAATACCTTCAAGGAATTCTCGGAAAGCTTTATCCCCATGTTCCCTCCAGCTTTAATAGGAAATCTTTTCCTATCTCCCACGATTATTAAATAATACCGCCTGCTTTAAAAATCAGTATAACACTGCCGCATATCTTGTCAAGAAAAAAGATACAATATATAGTATACAGCGAATAGGATAATACAATATGTAGTATTATATTCCCGGGCTTACTATTTGTTCGTTGCGCGATTATAAAGCAACTGACTTAAGTTACGAGGAGCTAAAGAGGCTGGCAAGAATCCCTGACAACCAATTCTGCAGGAAGCATTAGTTTTTCTATCTTAGTTTTCTTTTTTGACATGATCTGATCAAGCCGCTTGACACTTTCTTCGGCCATTTTGATCAAAGGCTGCCGCACGGTAGTTAATGCGACCGGACCGTAAAGCCCGGAAGGATTATCGTCAAAGCCAACGATCGATACATCAGCAGGCACATGTTTACCCGATTCTTTAACGACGGTCATTACTTCAAGGGCCATGGAATCGGAGGCGATAAAGATCGCGGTCGGAGGCTGATCCATTTTAAGCAGTTTTTCCGCCGCCAGGCGCGCCTGCCCGCGGGAATAGTCTGTTTTAATAACATAGCTTTCATTGAACGCGATATCGTTTTTCTTCAATGACCGCTTATACCCTTCAAGGCGCTGGATGGCAGCCTGCGTGATCAGATCTCCGCAGATATGCGCGATCTTACGGTGGCCTAACCCTACCAGATAATCAACAGCGTCCTCCGCTCCTTTTACATTATCGACAGAAATACTGCTTACTTCCAGGTCTTCAACGCGGTTATTGATAACGATAGTGGGAATAGCGGCAAGAATCGCTTCTTCTAATTGATGCCGGTTACCGATCACATCGGCAAAGATGACTCCGCCGATACCTTTCAGGTTCAAGGGGGAACGCGCATCAGTCAAATGCAGCAAAAGGTCCAATTTTAATATACTGCAGAGCGTACCGATACCACGGATCAATTCTAAAGCGTAGAATGAATAAAAGATACCTTCATACCGGGGCATGACCAGGGCAACGACATTGCTTTTGCCGGATGCCAGCCGCTGCGCGTAGACCGAAGGTTGAAATTTGAATTTTCTAACGGCTTCCTTGACTTTAATGCGGTTTTTTTCTTTGACGCACGAGGCGTTATTGATAACCCGGGAGACAGTACTGATCGATACCCCTGCTGCCCGAGCGATATCAGTGATGGAAACAACTTGATTAGAAGAGGGTGCTTTTTTTCCGCGTACCATATCTATTAAAGCTTATTCTAAGAAAATCAGATTATTTTACTCTATCGCCTACTTTAACCGGTGAATTTTCCTGTTTTATATCGCAAGCGGAGAAGTTCTTGCGTATCTGAATAGCTTCCAGCACGGCAACTGCGCTGTCTTCCCGATACACGGTCAAGATATCTCCGACCTTGATCCCGGAATCTTCTCCCAAATTAACAATGACAAAATTATTTTCTCTATTCACCAGCAAGACTTCGCCTTTTTGGGCAACAGCGCCAAGAGAAGGCATCGATTCCATCGCCGATTGAGGACGCACAATAATAGGAGGCAATTCTACCGACTCTTTGGCTTCCGGAACGGATTTCGGAATCTCGATCCCTCCCGGCGATTGAGCCCCTATCCCCAACTGTTCCTTTACTTCATCGATCTGGTTCAACTTATCTTTGACCGTGTTTTCTAATCTATTATAGTTATCCTGCAAAAGAACGCTCTTTTCCTGCACCTCAGCGACCTTTCTTTCCAACGAGATCTTATGGTCGGTTAACGCCTTCAACTGCCGGCGCAAAGTTAAATTCTCGCCTTTGATAACTTTAGTCGCATTTTCATTAACCATTTTCTCATTCTTTTCCCGCACCATTTCCTGGGTCAAACTATCCGTGATCTTTTGATTATAATCTAACTGCTGTTTTAACTCCTGGTTCTTACGCTCCAGATCTTTAATATCAAAATTCATATTATTCTTTTCCCGCAGTAATTGTTCATTACTGATCTGGACTTTTTTCAATTCAATACGGACCGTTTCCATCTGGAGCTCTAAAGCCGCCTTTGCCTTTAAAATGCCCGCCCAATAGGAATCCCCTGCTGCCCCTCCTCCAACAGACGACTGTTGAGGCGTATCCTGTTTTTTAACTTCCGTTTTCTCAGCGGCGGCTTTTACCAGCCTCTTCGTTAAATCTTCTTTTTCTTGGATCAGTACTTCATACCTCTTATTAATCGCTTCTTTTTCTTTATTCACCCTCTCAACATCATTCCCCAAAGAACGGTTTTTCTGTTCTAAACCGCTGATCCTTTGGCTGAGATCATCAACCTGTTTATTTAATGCTGCATTTTCCTTCTTGGCGCTATTGAGCTCATCTTCAGTGATCTTTTGCGAACGCATCGTTTGCAAATTCACAAAAACACTGATCACCAAAAAAGCTGCCAGAGCAATAAGTATCACTTTTGTTTTTTGCAGCATTCATTCCTCCTTAGTAAAATAAATAAAACCGGGAATTCATGTTTTCTTTACTCTAACCGAGTCGAACTGATATGGGGCGATAATCCCGCCGCTGTCATTCTTTATAATTTCGCGAACACCCGCTGCATAACCAAGCTTGCCGCGCCCAAGGCAACGGAATTCTCCCTCAACTGAGAATAAACGATTTTTAAATCTTCAACGATCTCCCTGAACGCCCACTCTTTGACCGTTGAAGTAACTTTATTAAGGAAATCGTCTCCCGCCTCTTCTAAACCGCCGCCGATAACAACCATCTCAGGATTCAGGAAATTAACAATGGAGGCGATCTTGATCCCCAGGCGCTTGGCGGCCAGGTCTAACGCGGAACAAGCGATCGGGTCTTTAGCGCGTGCAGCGATAAAAACGCTTTTTAAGTCAACATTATCAAGAGTGGCTGAAGTCAATTTCAGGAACCTATCAGCCCCCTGCTTGTCTTTATTCATCAAAGATTTAACATCTTCAACAATCCCCAGGTCTATTTCCCAGCGTTTCATGAAACAACTATTGCCTAATTCGCAATTAAACGCGTCTTGTTCCTTATAATTATAAATAGACACCTCGCCTGCGTACCCCTGGGTGCCCCGATAGATCTCGCCGTTGACCATCATCCCGCAGCCGACTCCGGAAAACATATAAATAACATTCTTCAGCCCGAAACCCGAACCCAGCCAATATTCTCCAAAACAGGCGCTGGTGGCATCGTTCTCTATCATCGCCGGAAGATTGAATTCCCGCTCGATCAAATCTTTTAACGGCAAGTCTACCGACGCATATGTGTAATAATGGTCCATCTTTTGCGGCCAATGGATAGAGCCGTCTTTTTTATTGATCAAGCCGGCGATGCCGATGCCGATCCCTTTGATCTGAGAAGTATATTCTTTAGAACGCCTGATGATCTCGCGAATGATCTGCAAGAGGCACTCCGTGATCTCTTTTACCGATGGGCGGGGGCGGGCGATCTGAGTTTTAGTAATAATATTGCCTTTTAAATCGATCAAGACACCGACAATATTCATAAGGTTTAAGCCTACGCCGATGACATAGCCTCCTTGAGGATTCAGGTCCAGGAGTGTCGGGCGCCTGCCGCCTTCAGAACGGTCTAATTCTTTTTCATACACGAGATTATATTTTATGAATTCATCAATATAATTAGATATGGTTACTACGTTTATGCCGATCTCCTTAGAGATTTCCGGCCGGCTGATAGGCCCGAGCCTGCGCAGGATCTCAAAAATGTCAATATTTCGTTTTTCTTTTTCCGAAAATTCCTCTTTCTGAAAATTATTGAACTTCATGTCAATGCCTTTCCCCGTGGCTCTAGAAAAAAATTATTATTGGATTTATTTATACTACCAATAGCACCTTAAGTCAAGTGTTTTTAATAAGTAAGCTACTGATTTTTCATAAATGCCTGGTTAATAAGCACTATTGCCGCGCTTTTCTTACTAAAAACATTAAAAATAACTTAACCCTATTCAAGCCCTAGCCTTGCCTCTTTCTGTCATATACTCTTAAAACCGCAAGTTAGTCCATAGTCTATGGTCCATAGTCCACGGTCAATAGTCACAGGTCACAAGACACAAGTCGCAGGGTATCAGGGAATTGGGAGATCAGGAGTAAAGAGTCACAGTTACAGGATACAAGTAGATGGATTGCTATAAATGAAGCTGGCGGTTTTTGAGCGAATGTAGATTTTAGGCAAAGCAGCTTGAGCATTGAGAGTATCCCGGTGGAGCGAAGCGACAAAACCGCCAGCTTCATTACATAAAAGGTCACATGTCGCAAATAGTCAACAGTCCATGAACTACTTGTGACTTGCGACATGAGACCTAGTGTCTTTATTAGTGAACGGCTCCCTGACTGCCGTCAGGCAGGTTTGCCCCGCCCCGACGTGGCGGGGCTGCACTCAGGTCGGCTGCGTCGCTCTGCCCGACTTCGTATAACGAGGGGCATCCGTGCCCGCTCCCTGACTGCCGTCAGGCAGGCTTGCCTTTATGCCCCGCTCGTAAACAGTCCAAGCCACCCGTTCACCAGATCCCCTGATCACCTAGCCCTGGCTTTCCGGTTCCTCTGGGTTTTCCTTAACTATGGACCGTGGACCATGGACTACGTGTGACCTGTGTCCTGTGGCTTGTGTCATTGTGTCATGTGACCTGTGACTAAAACGCTGGGGCACTGGGGTACCGGTAACCCCGGGCAGCGGGAAAACCGGGCTTTAAAACCCCATAAGCTTTCCCGCAGCCAAACATTGACTATTATGAAAAAATTGGTATAATTATTAAAATCGCTGGCGTAGCTCAGTTGGTAGAGCAGCGCTTTCGTAAAGCGCGGGTCGGAGGTTCAATTCCTCTCGCCAGCTTTTTCTATCTATCCGCGTATGCACCATGGCCAAATTCACCCAGATCCTGGGCAACCGTAATTTTTTTCTCTTGTGGCTGGGGCAGATCATCTCCCAATTAGGCGACAGGCTTGGACAAATGGCATTGATCGCCTTTGTCTATTTACGATCGCCCGGATCTTCTTTTGAAATAGCCAAAACCCTTTCTTTCACTATTTTGCCGGTGTTTTTGATCGGCCCGCTTGCCGGCGTATACGTTGACCGCTGGGACAGGCGTAAAACCATGTACTTTTGTGATTTCATACGAGCGGCATTGGTAGTAACCATTCCCGCCTTCCTTTTTTATAGCAAGAATTTAACCTCTATATACTTTATTATATTCATCCTCTTCTCCGTAGGGCGTTTTTTTGTGCCGGCAAAATTATCGATCATCCCGGAAGTAGTAGAAGAAAAAGACCTCCTCATTGCCAACTCCCTGATCAATACAACCGGCATGATCGCGGCGATCCTGGGATTCGGGATCAGCGGAGTTATCGTTGAATGGCTGGGGGCAAAAAGCGGTTTTTATTTAGATTCCCTGAGCTTCTTGATCTCAGGGCTCTTGATCTTTGCCATTATAAAAAAACAGGGCGGCACATCTGCGGCCAAAAAAACAAACGATCATCCACTGCTGCATATCAGAAAATCGGTATTACATGAAATAAAAGACGGCATCCTCTACTTTATAAAGGAAAAGGATATCAGATTCACCGCGGGGATCATGTTCATTTTATGGGCAGCCCTGGGAGCGGTGTATGTCGTCATCATTGTATTCGTCCAAAAAACACTTCACTCAGCGACAAAAGATTTAGGCCTTTTGATCATGTTCCTGGGTATCGGTTTATTCCTGGGCTCTCTTGCCTACGGCCGTTTCGGCCACAAGATCTCTCACTATAAAACGATCTTTTCCGCTTTGATCTTAAGCGGGCTTATGGTCGTATGCTTTGCCTTGGGGATCAACCGTTACCCCTTTTTCTCGGTTGCCGCTACGCTTTCATTGGTTTTAGGGTTGACAATCGCTCCGATCATGATCGCCACAAACACCATTATTCATAAAGTAAGCCAAAATCATATGCTGGGGAAAATATTCAGCTCTTTAGAGATCATCATGCACCTGGGATTCTTATTATTCATGTTTTTAAGCAGCATCCTGGCGGAAAAGATCCCGCCGTTATTTATTCTTATCTTTGTAGGCGGTATCATTAGTATCATTGGGACGATCAATCTCATCCTTGACCGGAAGATCCCCTGGCTCAATGGTATTTCCTGAAAAAGAATTATATGCTATACTATAGAAGTGTAAGTATGACGAAAGAATATCGTGATTAAATTAGCCGAACATAAATCTCAAACCGAACATAAAGCGATACAGGCATCATTGGTGCCCGCGCGCATCTACCTGCCGTTAAGCCAGCATATCGGCAAGATCTGCTCTCCGGAAGTTGCCATTGGGGATACCGTATTAAAAGGCCAACGGGTCGCCGCGGCGAATGCCGGCGTATACGCCCCCATTCACGCCTCTCTATCGGGAAAGGTTACGGCGATCAAGGAATGGCCGCATCCGCTTTTAGGGCGCTGCCAAGCTATCGTTATTGAAAGCGACCTGGCAGATAAAACTATCGCGACTCAAACACCCCGGCAGAGCGCCGAAATAGACGCCTTAACCCCGGAACAGATCAAAACCGAAGTTTTTCTTGCGGGGATCGTCGGCTTAGGCGGAGCGAGTTTTCCTACCCATATCAAATTGACACCCCCCAGGCCTATCGACAACCTGATCATTAACGGCGCGGAATGCGAACCGTACTTGACCAGCGACGACAGGTTAATGGTGGAAAGAACCCAAGAGATCATCGCAGGGATACGATTAATTGAAAAATGCCTCGGGGCTAAAAATGTTTATATTGCCATTGAAAACAACAAGCCCCATGCCATAAAAATATTTAAAGAGCTCCTCATCAGTACAGGCTATAAGCTGCATGTTTTAAGGTCTCAATATCCGCAAGGAGGAGAAAAACAATTAATTCAAAGCGTCTTGAAACGGCAGGTACCGCAGGGAAAATTCCCTTTTGATATCGGGGTTGTAGTGCAAAATGTCGCTACCACCTATGCTATCTATGAAGCGCTCTATTTAAGGAAACCTTTATATGAACGGGTCATGACCATAAGCGGTGACTGCCTGCAGAATCCCGGGAATCTCCTGGTCAGATTAGGGACACCGATCAAAGACCTGATCGCGCAATGCGGCCCATTGATCAAGCAACCCCAACAGATCATTTTCGGGGGGCCCATGATGGGAATTGCCCAGTATACCCAGGATGTCCCGGTCATTAAAAATACCAACGGCATCCTTCTTTTATCAGAAGCGCAAGTAAAGGAATCACAAGAGAATACCTGTATCCGTTGCGGCCGCTGCGTGGAATATTGCCCGCTGGGATTAATGCCCTGCTTGATGAGCATGGCCGGTGAAAAAGAAAAATGGGACCTGGCAAAAAGCTACGGCTGCCTTGATTGCATGGAATGCGGGCTCTGTAATTATGTCTGCCCGCAAAAAAGAAATATCGTGCAAACGATCAAAACTTCTAAAATAAGGATACCCAAATGAAAGAAATGATACGATTCGGGTTTATTTTGGGATTCATCTGTTTTTTAGCCAGCGGAGTATTGGCGGTAGTCAATAACGTTACCGCGCCAAAGATCAACGAACAAAAAAACCTTGAAGAAAAGGCCGGATTGAAAGAAGTACTTCCCGCGGCCGCGGCATTCAAACCGCATAAACAAGGGGAAACAACCGATTACTATACCGCTTATGATCCCTCAAACAAACTCATCGGTTTTGTGCTCAAGACGCAAACCAAGGGCTATTCTTCTACCATTGAAGCCTTAACAGGGTTAAATCTTAACCTGGAAATAACTAACATTAAAATATTATCTCAGAATGAAACACCCGGCTTAGGGACGCGCATTACAGAACCGGCGTTTATTGGGCAGTTTACGGGAAAATCCCTGGCAACTTTTGACCAGGTCCAGGCTATTACCGGAGCGACTATCTCCTCCGGAGGAGTAATTAATTCCATAAAAACAAAGATAACTGAACTAAACGAACAATTATCAGGAGAAATAAAGAGTGCCCGATAAACCTGAGCAAGAAAATACAGCCGAAGCCGTCAGCCAACTGCACGTCTTTACTTCACCGCACATCCACAGCCGTGAAACTGTCTCTAAAACCATGTGGTCGGTATTCCTGGCATTGGTACCCGCCGGTATTGCCGGAATATACTTCTTCGGATTCCCCGCGCTTAAAGTTATCATCATTTCCATACTCAGTTGCGTTATAACAGAAGCGCTCATCCAGAGGCTTAACCACAAGAAGGTCAGCATCTTAGATGGCTCTGCAGCGCTCACCGGGATCCTCCTGGCCTATAATCTTTCTTCAAGCGTCCCTTTCTGGGTACCGCTGGTTGGCGGCATCTTTGCCATCGCCATCGCCAAACAGGTATTTGGAGGATTAGGGGCTAATATTTTTAATCCCGCGTTGGCTGCGCGCGCATTCCTCCTGGCATCCTGGCCCAAACAAATGACTGACTTTGTCAGTCCGCTCAGCCCTGACGCAGTTACTCAAGCTACTCCCCTTATGCTTTTAAAAGAGGGAAAATTCCATGACATAACACAAATCGGCATTTCATACTGGGATTTGTTTATTGGCAAACGCGGCGGATGCCTCGGCGAAGTCTGCATTATTGCCCTTTTGATCGGAGCGGCATATTTATTATGGAAGGGTTATATCTGGTGGCAGACGCCTGCGGGATTCATCCTTACTTTAGGAGGATTAAGTTGGGTATTTGGAACAACCGGATTCTTTAAAGGAGATTTCTTATTCAGCATTCTATCAGGAGGGTTGGTTCTAGGCGCCTTCTTTATGGCCACTGATTATGTAACAACCCCGATTACTAAGAACGGACAATTAGTATTCGGAATATCCTGCGGTATAATAGCTTTTATTATTCGCAGATTTGGCGGCTATCCTGAAGGAGTATCGTATTCCATCCTGATCATGAATGCCTTTAGCCCGCTTATTGACCGTTATCTGCGGCCGCGTAAATACGGTACAAAATTGACAGCAGCGTAAGAAAAAATGAAGAAATTGATCAAAGAATTTACCAAAGGGATCATCATTGAAAACCCCACTTTCGGACTCGTCCTGGGGTTATGCCCGACACTGGCAGTTTCAACTTCAGTTTCTAATGCTCTCGGAATGGGGGCTGCGGCAACGTTTGTCCTGCTTGGTTCTAATATCATTATTTCCGCCATACGCAAAATAATCCCCAAAGAGATCCGCATCCCCTGTTACATAGTTATTATCGCCACATTTGTCACTATTAATGAATTGGTCATGAAAGCATACCTGCCGGCGCTCAACGCTTCACTGGGGATATTTGTGCCCCTGATCGTCGTCAATTGCATTGTCTTGGGCCGAGCGGAAGCTTTCGCCTGTAAGAACCCTATTGTTAATTCGATTTTCGATGCCCTGGGAATGGGCGTTGGCTTTACCATAGCTCTGGTCATCATAGCTACAATCAGAGAGCTTTTAGGCACAGGAAAACTGCTGGGATTAATTGTCATTAAAAACTTTGCTCCGGTTACCATGATGATCCTGGCTCCCGGGGCATTATTAACACTGGGGCTGTTGATCGGGCTTGTCAATTATTTCCACATTAAACGAAAAACCAATAAAGAAATAACAAAGGTAGGATGTGATGGATGTAAGTAAATTCATGGTCATTATGATCTCCATGGTATTCATAAATAACTTTATCCTTTCGAAGTTCTTAGGATTATGCGCTTTTATCGGCGTCTCAAAAGAAACAAAACCGGCAATTTCTATGGGTTTTGCGGTGACTTTCGTCACTACGTTATCCAGTATGATCACCTGGCTTATATACCACTTCCTTCTGATCCCTTTTAATATTACTTATTTACGCACCATTTCATTTATCCTTGTCATTGCAAGCTTTGTTCAATTTGTAGAAATGGTCGTACGAAAGACTTCCCCGGGGCTGTATCGCCTGTTTGGGATCTACCTGCCGCTTATTACCGTAAACTGTGCAGTCTTGGGGGTAGCAGTCTTAAATTCGGAAACATTCTTTCAAGAAGGATATACCACCATGGAAAGCTTTTGGTTTAGTGCTGCACAAGGATTCTTTGCCGGTATCGGCTTTTTATTGGCAATGATCCTGATGTCAGGTATCAGAGAACGTTTAGAGCTGACAAATGTTCCCAAACCTTTTAAAGATGTGCCGTTAGCTTTCATTGTTGCTTCGCTTATGAGCCTGGCATTTATGGGGTTTAACGGCTTTCGTTTCTAAAAATGAACATTATAGCTCCCATTTTAACGGTTACTGGTTTAGGGGTCATTTTCGGGATTGGATTAGCGGCAGCGTCCAAGAAATTCTGCGTAGTAAGCGATCCGCGGCTGGAAAAGATCTACGATAAGCTTCCCGGGGCGAACTGCGGGGCCTGCGGGATGCCCGGATGCATGGGATTTGCCGAAGGCCTGATCAAGGGAACTTGTACCGTGGAGAAATGCGCTGTTACACAAGAAGAGTCCCGGAAAGAAATCGCAAACATTCTCGGAATAGAAGCAAAGGCCAAGCTCAAGAAAATAGCGGTTTTACTCTGCCACGGCGGCAGTAACCGCGTTAAAAATAAGCTGCTCTACTCAGGGATCCATGATTGTATTGCCGCCAACGCGGTGTTAGGCGGCCCTAAGGCCTGCGCCTACGGCTGTATCGGCTATGGAAGCTGTGTTGCGGTTTGCCCCTTCGGGGCTATTACGATGGACGCAGACAATCTGCCACAGGTAAATGGAAAAAAATGTACGGCCTGCGGAAAATGCGTCGCTGTATGCCCTAAGAAATTATTTATCCTTACCCCTGCGGCAAGCATTGTTACCGTTGCCTGTAGTTCACATGACACAGGAAAAGACACAAAAGCTGTCTGCCCTGTCGGCTGTATCGCCTGTAAGATCTGCGAGAAAACCTGTAAATTTGATGCCATCCATGTCACGAATAACCTTTCGGTTATTGACTACACCAAATGCACTTCCTGCGGAGCATGCGTAAAGAGCTGCCCCGCAAAGACTATACTGATCCGGCAATTACCGCCGAAAAAGAAACCATAAAATGATAAAGAATATTGCGATCTTTGCTTCAGGAAGAGGAACGAACTTTGCAGCGATCGTTACAGCAGTTTCCCGGAAACTGCTTAATGCCCGCATCGCGGTATTAGTATGCGATAACCCCGAAGCTCCTGTTATCAAAAAAGCCGGACGCTTCGGGATCAAAACCCTCTTAGTAGCGCGCGAAGATTTCACAACAAGAGGCGATTTCGAAGCACAGATCATCCAGGCCCTCAAGAAAGAAAAGATCAGTTTGATCGTCCTGGCGGGCTTTATGCGTATCTTAAGCCCCTCTTTTGTGCGCCGTTATAAAAACCGCATCATCAATATCCATCCTTCCCTCTTGCCCTCCTTTAAAGGAGGGCATGCTATTAAAGAGGCTTTTGGCTATGGGGCAAAACTTACCGGGGTGACGGTACATTTTGTCGATGAACAGGTCGATCACGGGCCGATCATACTTCAAGAACCGATCAGGATCACCGCGGCAGATACCCTGCGCTCATTGGAAGATAAAATACACTCCCTCGAACATACCCTCTACCCCAAAGCTATTCAATTATTATTACACGGGAAATTAAAACTCTCGGGAAGGAAAGTCAAGAACAGTTAATCACTCGCCCGCGACCAAACTGCCGCTTTATTTAAAATAACGCGTTTATTGGTCACTTGGTTATTGAACTCGACACTCGAAAAATCGCGGAAATTATAGATCTTGACGGTCGCAACTGCCACATCAACTATTTCTTTATCGATATCGGCATTTTTATCGACTTCCGGCTTTTGGAACTTAAGCCTGATACGGTGTTCGATCTGGCCGGATATAAACTCATCTAAAGTGATATTTTGGTAACGGATATATTTGCCCTTTTTATCACCGATCGCTTCGGGGGCGATCGCCGTACTCTGGATGACCCGATGCTGGTATTCCCCCCAGGAAATAAAACCATACGATACTTTCTTTAAATCCAAATAGTAAAAAGTCTCGCGCATCTCGATCCCATTCTTTATATCGGCAGTAACAATAGAAAAAAACTTTGGCTCTTCCTGGCGGCTGCGGTCCATGCTGAAAAGCACCCTTCGCAGCACCATCCAGAGATTGTTCATTTTCTCCAGGATATCTTTTTTATATTTATATTCCTGGCTCTTCTCTTCCTCTTTCTTAAGCTTTATCTGATACTCAAGCTTTAAGGTGCTGCCGGCGAATTCATTATGATTATTCAAGATCTCGAATTTTTCCGTGTATTTATCCGGCTTATCCGTCTTTTCGAAGATATTCTCTACCGGCATATAGATCCATAAGGTCGAGCCGACTTGCCTTACCTTAATTTCGATCTTATATTCATTCAGGGCAATATTGGTTATCGCGGATACGATATCATCGTAAAGGGGAGGGACAACGGGAGCAGAACAGCCGCACAGAAAGATCAGTATGATGAAGAGGTTAAGGCCTTTTCTTGCCAAATTCGTTAAAAATAGCCTCGATTTCATCATAATTAAGCTCTTCCTTTGCGACTAATTCTTTAGCTAAACGCTCTAAAAGAAGCTCTTCTTTTTTCAGGAGCGCTTCTACTTCTTTTAAGCAGGTCTGCAATATTTCCTGGACATCGGTATCCAGGCGGACTTTCGTTTCATCGGAAATAAACCAGGAACCTTCAATACCATAAAAATTACCGATAGTACCGGACTTGCCCATACCCCAGCGCCAGACCATATTATGAGCGATATACATCGCTTCGCGGAAATCCATATCGACACCCGCGGTCGTCGTGCCTAATTTCAGCTTTTCAGCGGCAAACGAACCCACGCAGGTTTTGATCTCGCTTAAAAGTTTATTCTTATCGCGGATAAAGATCTCTTCTTTCTCCGGTGTCCAGGTAACCCCGCCTGTATGTCCGCGGGGAGTAATGGTGATCTTAAAAACATCCTGCGTGGGGACCAAAAGATAGGTAACGATCGCGTGTCCCGCCTCATGATACGCAGTCTGCCATTTTTCTTCATCGCGTACTTTGATCCGCCGCTTAATACCTAAAGCGATGCGTTCCCGCGCTTCATCGATCTCCTTCATGGATATTAACGCTTTATCATTTCTCACCGCGATCAAGGCGGCTTCACGCACAATATTTGATATATCCGCAGGAGTCTGCCCCACGGTGATACGCGCCAGGCGGTCGATCTTAATGCTCTCTGCATCAAATTGCACGCTCTTGAGGTAATAACTGAACAGCTTTTGACGGTCGTCCAGGTTCGGCTTATCGACATAGATCTTACGGTCGAACCTTCCCGGGCGCAGCAATGCCGCATCAAGAAAACGCTCTGACATATTCGTTGCGCCGATAACGACAACATTCGTATCTTTTTCTTTCAAACCATCCATCTCAACCAACAGCTGGTTCAAGGTCGTATTGGTTTCTGTTTGTCCGCCAAAACCGGTATCACTTGAGCGCTGCGCGCCGACAGCGTCTATTTCATCGATAAAAATGATACATCCCCCTTCAAGCGACGCCAGCTGCCGCGCCCTTTGGAAAAGGCTGCGGATACGCCCGGCGCCCACCCCGACGAACATTTCCACGAATTCAGAGCCCGACATGGCGATAAAAGGGATCTTTGCTTCGGTTGCGATAGCCTTGGCAAGATAGGTCTTGCCGCAGCCGGGTGCCCCCAGCATAAGTATACCGCGCAAGATCTTGCCGCCGATACGCTGTAATTGAGCGCGGTCAAGGATAAGCTTAACGACTTCCAAAGCCTCCTGCTTTGCCTCGTCCATCCCGATAACATCATCCCAATGGATCCCGATACTCGCACCCGAAGTCGATTTCTTGGAAACATGCGTAAATGACTGCCCGCCTTTTTTGTAAAACATCCAATACATCATAAAAACATAGACCGCACCCTGGACAATACCCATGACCCCCCAGATAAACATCTGGAGTGGCGCGGTTGCCAGCTGTGACTGGCGCAGGTAGGGATCGGCAGTACGCCATTCACGCAACCCGCTGACAATGATCATGCATAAAATGATGAATATGATGGTGATGAAAATAGCGACAACACCCCGTATCCAATAAAGCTTAAGATAAAATCTTACCTTTTTCCAATTCATAGTAACTCCCTTTAGAGAAATAAGATATCATAAGAGTATACATAAGTCAAATTTTATTTTCTTGACCGAAGGCACTTTGCATGTTATAATTCTTTTCCTGTTAAAACAAGGATGAAACTATCCCGCAATACAATGCTACAAGCGATAAAGGAGAAGCTAACGATGGCAAAGATCAAAAAAGTAAAAGGTCGTCAAATCATAGATTCCCGGGGGAACCCCACGGTAGAAGTAGACATACTCCTGGATAACGGGATCACGGGAAGAGCAGCGGTCCCCTCAGGCGCATCAACCGGTGACAACGAAGCGTTAGAGCTCAGGGATGGGGATAAAACAAAATATTTAGGAAAAGGCGTCACTAAAGCGGTTAATAACGTTAACACCGTAATTGCTTCCGCGATAAAGGGTTTAAGCCCTGATTTTGAAAAGATAGACTCTTTACTCATCAAATTAGACGGCACTGAAAACAAAGCCAATCTGGGAGCAAACGCTATTCTGGGAGTTTCCCTGGCTGTGGCAAAAGCAGCGGGCCTGGCGAAAAAACAATCTTTATATAAATTTCTTGGCGGTGAGAAAGCGAACATCCTTCCCGTCCCCTTAATGAACATATTGAACGGCGGGATGCACGCGGACAACAACCTCGACCTGCAGGAATTCATGATCATGCCGATAGGGGCGCCAAGTTTTTCGGAGGCATTGCGCGTCGCAGTCGAAGTATTCCATAACCTGAAATCCATCTTAAAATCAAAGGGATTATCTACCTCCGTCGGTGATGAAGGCGGTTTCGCGCCCAACCTGCAGTCCAATGAAGAAGCGCTCAACCTGATCATCCAGGCAATTGAAAAAGCAGGCTATAAACCGGGCAAAGACGTTTCCCTGGCGCTTGATTGCGCGGCAAGTTCATTTTATAAAAACAAAGCCTATCAATTTGAAGGAACACAGAAGAATGCCACTGACCTTATCAATATCTATGCTTCCTGGATAAGTAAATTCCCCATCCTCTCTATTGAAGACGGGCTTTCAGAACACGATTGGAGCGGGTGGCAGGAAATGACCAAAAAGATCGGCGGCAAAGCCCAGATGGTCGGCGACGATATATTCGTGACCAACCCGGTTATTTTCAAAAAAGGTATTGAAGAAAGAATAGGTAATGCTATACTGATAAAAGTGAACCAGATCGGCTCTTTATCCGAAACATTAAAAACAATACAGATCGCGCAAAAGAATAAATACCGCGCGATCGTATCTCATCGTTCCGGAGAAACTGAAGATACGACTATTGCCCACTTGGCAGTTGCCTGCGGATGCGGCCAGATCAAAACCGGCTCTTTGTCCCGTACAGACAGGATCTGCAAGTATAACGAATTATTACGCATCGAAGAAGAACTCGGCTCCCGCGCGGCGTATGCAGGAACGCGCTTAAAAGCGTAATACATGTTATTAAAGAAAACCTTGTACCTCTGGGGGGGGATATTTCTGGTATTGATCCTCTTTCTTCCCGGCTATACAAAACTTCAAGAACTCAAAGAAAAAAACTTTGACCTGGAAGTAAAGATTAAACGCTTGGCGGCGGAGAATATTTTCCTCCAAAAAGAAATAAAACGGATCGAAAACGATTCCTTCTATCAAGAGAAGATCATCCGTGAAAAAATGGGAGTTGTCCGTAAAAACGAAGTCCCTGTCCGGATAATCCCTCAAGATGAATAAATGATCGCGGGGTGGAGCAGCCTGGTAGCTCGTTAGGCTCATAACCTAAAGGTCAGAGGTTCAAATCCTCTCCCCGCAACCAGTATAAAAAGAAAGCGAAGATTCTAGAAAATAGAGTCTTCGCTTTTTTGTTTATAACGCTCTATAAAATTTTTTTATTCAATATCAACGATAACAAAACATCGGTCAATAATGCCGCTTGCAGTAACCGCGACCACATTGATCAGTTGAGGCCCAAGTTCATTATAAGAGGTTTGAAAAGAAGCTTGCTCGGAAGCAGGCAATTCTTTACCGAGGTTGCCTGACCAGAGGTATTCGACAGAAACCTGCATGCAGCCGCTTTCCGACAGGAAGGGCATAGCGCTTACTGCCACCGAAGAATCCTTTTGGGCTGTTAACGGTGAAACTTTTAATTCCAGCTTATTCATTTCGAAATTTTCATACCCTTGTTTTAATGACGTATCTAAAAATGTTTTCAGGTTATATTCAAGGGGTTTCTGCCCCTCGATCTCTTTCATACGCTCATGTATCATAGACTCTGTCTGCGGGAAATCACCCTTTGCTTTCTCCAGGCAATCCGCGTAATATTTCTTTGCCGCATCATAGTCCTCTTCCCATTGGCTTAAAAGCCCCAGCTGATAAAGGCTCGCCAGGCAATAAGGATTGCCGGACCCTTTTTGAGCGGTTTTCTGAAGGTACTCTTTACCCGTCTTGAGATCCCGGAAAGCATACAGGCACATGGCCCCCAGCTTAAAACATGCCGCATCAATATACGGCGCATCGGGATACCGCTGGACTAATTCTTCATAATAGGCTCGCGCTAATGCGTACTCTTTTGCTTTCTCAACGTTCAATGCCCGCTGATAAAGCAATTCGGCATCAAATATATCTTTACCGCCGAGAGCGGACATCTTTGCGAAAACACTTTCAGCGTATAATAAATCCTGAAAACCGGCTTGAGTTCTATAAACAAATAAGAAAGCTATTTTCCTTAAAAGAGGGATCGCTTCTTCTTTCGGCAGGGCATTCGTGATCCGCCCGATGTACGCGTCAAACATAAGCTCTGCCAGTTCGGAATTGTTTTGTTTATAAAAATCAAGCGCTGCCGTCATAAGCTCATCTGTTTTGGCGACCGTAGCAATGGTTTTTTCCACATATAGCTTATATAATTCGCGCGACTTACCTTTCTGGCCGTACGATAACAAGGTATCCGCAGCTTTCCTGACCGGCCGCATATCCGGCGCGCCTCCTGCGTACGCGGCAACATCATTCATCAAATCAACAAGCGCCTGTTCATGAAACGCGTCCTGCTGGTCATAATGGAACTGCCAGAGGACCAACCGGGCATAAACTCTCAGGGAATCGTTAACGGAAGCCACCTCAATAACTTTCTGCGCGCTCAACATAAGATCTTCCCGATAGGTATTGCCTTGGCTGAAATATTCATCCCAGGCGAGCGTTTCTTCAAGGTATTTCAGTTGTTGATAGCGGGTGAAAGCGATATGATAATGAATATACGCATCAAGTGATTGTTTTTTCTGGGCTAAAGACCTTAAGAACACCACAAAATCAGAATAGGCATGGCTCTCGGCGTATTGGCTTGCTAAAGCCTCAAAACTCTTAAAAAGGCTCTCGGGGGTCTTGGCATCCATGATCTCTTTTGTCAGGGCCACCGCCGTATCATTCTGCTGCGCGCGCGCAGGCGGCACTATTGCCGATGCGCAAACCCACAAAACACAGATAATAAAACCCAGGCGGGATCTTTCAATAAATCTTTGTCTCGAATCACTCGTATGTTTTTTCATTTTGCCTTTTTCCCCCGAATACTTTTAATTTCAAGAACAGGTTTCTTCCAGAATTCCCGGATAACATAATATGCCTTACGAGGTATCCGCTTATCCAATCCTTCCTCTTTCTCCTCTGAGGACAAAGCGACAATACCAAACCATTCTTCATTCATGTTCATATTTCTTTCCGCCTTAATATCAAAGTAATAGCTGCCGTTGGACCAGTTTGATTCCGTATCATGTACGCCCCATCCGTCAGGGCTGTATTCATTATGCTTCCACCACTCATCATTCCACTCAAACATGGTCCCGCCGATGCAATTACCCGGCCCCTCAGGGCTCTTTGCCACATTGAGGTAAATCTGCCGCCATTGCGACTCCATAAAGAACGCCTGCATATTCTGGTCTTCTTTCTTCGCAAAAGCGTCATAACAATCCGCGCCGAATTCCGAGAGGAAAAGCGGCTTATCAAAAGTCAATTTTAAAGAGTTAAATAAATTCCCAAAAGTCTTACCGCGATAAATAATACAGGCGACAAGATCTACCTCCCGGCAGACCTCATTGGCAACCTCTAAGCCGATAAGCTCCCCATTGCCTAATGCTACCGGATGATGCGGGTCTATCGCGTGTATCTCTTTGGCCAGGTCATTCACAAAAGAATAATAGATCCGCGCGCGCATATTCTTTTGTTTCTGCGGATCGGGTTCTTTATCGATCTCATCATTCGACCAGGGATGAACGAGGTTCAAACATGAATAGTTATTCTCATTTCCTAAGACCCACATCAGGATCCCCGGCTCATCCTTATAGGCGTTTACCATTTCCAGGACTTCTTTTCTGACTTTATCCTGGAACGCCTTATCGCCGTAAAAAGGGCACGGATATTCCCAAAACCCAAGCCAATGGCCCATGACTGAACGGATCCCATATTGCTCATACAAATCCTTGATAACAGCCTTGACCGCATCAGGATTCTCGCCAGGCTGGTAAAACCTGACGGTATTAACGCCCATGGCTTTCATAAGTTTCCCGTCGACAAGCCACGGTTTATACTGATTAGACCACCAATCATAATTGTAGGTTTCTCCGATAGGAATAGGATTATAACAAACGCCCTTGATAAGATAGGGTTTTTTATTAACGATCAATTGATAATGGCCGTTTTTAAACTGTTTTATATAGACACGGGGATTGATTTTCGCGCTCATCCCCATTAAGAAAAGCGAAAGAATGATAACGGAATAAAGAATACTTTGTTTTTTCATTATGATTTCTCGGGATTGTTTAAAAAACACTTGAGTCCGTTATCATTTTGATAACGGACTCAAGTGAATTAACGCTTTTCTCTCCGGCTATGAAAAACAGGCGCCAAAGGATTATTATTCGTATTTGAGTTCATCCAGATAAAGAACAGCGCCTTCCGGATTCACATCGATGTTGGTCGCCCACGCAAACCCACCGATAATAAAAGAAAGGTCTTTTCCTTTTAAGTCGATAGTGTATTGTGTCCATTCCTTATTCAGGATGACCGGGCCGATACTGGCAGTATCTGAGTCGGAATATTCTCCCATAATGCCGCCGACTTTGAATTCTTCGATCCTTTCACCGCCCTTGGCACCCCGTGCCCAAAAAGTGAATTTGGTAGCTTTAGAAAGGTCAAACCCTCCGTCAACAGTACCCCAGTTATTCGCGGGATTCTGCCAGTAGATACCTGCCCAACGGGCTCCTTGAGTCGCCTTACCGCTGTACAGGATCTTAATACAGGTATCGCCTAAATACGGGTCTTCTTTGGAAGCACCATCATATTTTAAATCGCCGTAATCACCCATCCAGCCCGAAGGAATAAAATGATTATTCGCCGAGGACCGGTCTGAGTAAATATAAAACGGCACTGCTTCCTGCTTCTTACTCGCAGGTTTCATGGTAGGATCGGCTTCAAACTTAATATCATCCAGATAAAAAGTACAGCCTTCAGGAGAAAGATCATTTGTCGCAACCCAGCCAAAACCGCCGTTTATATACGAAAGGTCTTTCCCCGCCACATTAACGGTAAATTGTTTCCAGTTATCAGTCAATTCAATCGGGCCGAATTCTACCGATGTAGAATCCGGGTACGTCCCTTTTATACCGCCGACAACAACCTTCTGCAGAACTTCTCCACCTTTGGCACCGCGCGCCCAGAAGGTAAGCTTAGTCATACCGGTCAGGTCAAACCCGCCTTTTTTAGTACCCCAGTTATTCGCGGGATTCTGCCAATAAACACCCGCCCATCCCTGGCCTTGCGTTTTCTTTGCGGAATAAATAAACTGCAAACAGGTAGTTCCGGAATAAGGCTTATCAGTCGCCTGATCATTAAGTTTAATATCGCCGTAATCACCCATCCATCCCGAAGGGATATAATGATTGTCACGCGCTCCTTTATCCGAATAAACAACAAACTCTTTTACCGCGGCAGCCTTATCGGCAGCTTTTTCCTGAGCGAAAGCTAAGGATAAGCAGGCACAGACCGCCATTACCACCAGCACCAACTTTTTCATATCTCTCCTCCTTATTAATTGCCGTTCCATTGAAAAAATATTTACAAAGGGCTTAAGAAGTCCTTTATAAAAAACACGGCCCTATAATTTATTTTTAAGTTTTTCTGATTCGCCTACGACGACCTCCTTTCTCCCTCCTTGCATATTATTTCACTTTCCATTTTTTCTTATACATAAAATATGCTTTGCGCAACTGCCGCAAAAACGGGCTTAACTTACCCTTACCTTGTCCGCTGATGCCAAGCCATTCCTCATGCATAAAACCATCAGGGAACGGCCCGGTAAACAATCCTTTCGTATCATGCATAAATGGTTCATAGGCTTTCCACCATTCATCGATCCACTCAAAAACAACCCCACCGATAGAATTACCGGCTCCGTCGGCAAACGCCATATTATTCTCTATATCCTCCCAGGTGCCGCGATGATATTCTGATTGGAACTCCTCTGCTTCGTCTGAAGATTTGCCTTCGGCAAAAGCGGGGCATCCATATTCAGTGATAAATACCGGTTTATCAGCCTGCTCTTTAACTTGTTTCCATAAGAAGCCAAAGCCGTAATTCCCCCGGTAGGCGTTTGTCCCGAATATATCAATATCAGGCGAGCCTTTGCCGAATTTATCCAGAAAAAGGACATCACCGCTGCAGATGGCAACAGGATGATCCGGGTCGATCGCTTTGATCTGCCGGGCCGCTTCATTGGCAAAGGCAAAGAACGCATCCGGCTCTTTATCTGCGTTACAGGCATAACCGTATACATTCTCATTCCCCAAAAGCCAGAACAAAATAAACGGCTCATCCTTATATTCTGTAACCATCTTCAAGACAGAATCAAGCATATTCTTTTTCTGTTCTTCATTCGTATAATCAGTACCGGGATTCCATTTTGCTCCTGAGCCGATAGCGTACTTGCCGAAAAAATCTCCCATAATAACCCGGATGCCGTATGTCTTATAGAGATCGCGCAATAATTCTTTATTCATCTTAAGCGGATGATGATACAACCGTATTGAATTAACCCCCATATCCTGCATTAATTTAAAGTCCCCCACCGCCGGCTCATCGGGATCCTGGGAGTTATTTTTATTGGCGTCTACAAACGAATCATAGGGGCCGTCGATCTTGCCGTTTTTATTAAAATCTTCGAACTGCCAATCGCCTAAGGTATGCTCGTCGGGAGATTGCCCTATTTTAGTAGGAGAATAGGTGATCGCTTTTACGACAAACGGCTTATCATCGACGATCAACTGCCAATCGCCATTCTCATATTGCGCCAGATGGACATTACCCTTACCCAGTGTCCGTTTTATATTGATCGAATCCTGCTGGACTTTTGGTTTTATTTTATCCAACAGCCCGAGCTTCACGAATCTCCCGGGGTTAGTCATGATCACGTCGTTGGCAAGGTCATGATCAAAACCATTGGTAATAGTAATATCGGCATCAATAAGCCGGTAGCCCAGCTGAGGATTATTGCGCAATAAAAAATTGATCTTAGCGATAGCTGCCTGGCCCACATACCACGGCGTATGCCAATAGGTCCATCCGTAGCTTCCGGGAAAATGCACCACGATCGAATAGTAACATTTGATCGCATGTTTAATTAAGCCCGATTTCTCCAAAAGTAAGCCCGTATAAAACAGTTTTACTCCCTGAGGCTCGGGAGCAGTCGCCCACTTCAAGAACGCAGCCTCCAGATCAGGCGAATTGACAAAATCCCAATGGCTGCCTTCGAGCCGGCCTGTTTTCTGTGTTTTCTTATATTCAGGGTCCCACCGGATAGAAGAAGTATTCGGGTACACCCCTTCTCCGACAGCCACGCTTAATCCATCCTGGTCTTTGACCACATATTGGTAATCCTTTGTTCCGACATTTTTGAATTCCCCGTATTTCAAATAATCGACAAAATCTTCTTTCCCGGGGTCATATAACGTGATTTTCGTAGGAAGCTGGCTTACTTTCTTTACTGCGGCCGGTTTCGCTGCTGCAGGCACATCTTTAAGTTGAGCGATAGCTTCCTGGGCGGTTTTAGCGATGACCCAGAACCACCCCCGCTGGTCCCATGCCTGGGCAAAAGAATACTTATCGGCAATAATCTGAAAAGTCTTTATGGCATCCTCTTTTTTTCCCTGGTTACGGTAGGATTCCCCTTGTATAAAATACGCGGTCGCCACATCGTTTAAAACCTGGACAGCTTCGATTTCCTTCTTGCCGCGGGGCAGCTCTTTTAAAGCCCCCTGCAGCCTGGCAGCTTCATCTTTATAGAGGTCAATGCATTGATTGGTATACTCAAAGGTAAGAACGGCATCTTTCTGGCCATGGGCTTCCCATGCCTTATCGACTAATTCCGACGAAGAAAGCTTTTTTTCAGTAGCGGTGATTTGCGCGGCTTCAGGGACAACGGGAGCCGTATCGGCAGGAATAGTCACCGGCTCTGCCGCCAAAACAAAGCTGTCGGAAGAAAGTACGAAAAGACATGCGGCATACAATAGTATTTTTGCCGAAACCCTGTATTTGAGGACCCCTGGCTTCTCAATCATCCCACTAATGCTCCTTGGGTAACCCCTTTAACGATATATTTTTGCATAAGGATATAGACGATAATGATCGGTAATGCGGTAATGGTCAAACCAGCCATTAAAAGAGGATATTTCGTGATAAATTCCCCCTGAAAAGTCTGTAACGCGACCTGCAGCGGCATAAGAGGCTTTGAATCAAAAATGATCAACGCTAACACATATTCATTCCAAACATTAAGAGCGTTAAATACAACCACAACCGCAAGCACGGGCTTTGCTAAAGGCAGAGCCACATGCCACCATATCCCCATTTTTGAACAACCATCTATTCGAGCGGCATCTTCAAGCTCTTTCGGCATCTTATCAAAAAATGTCTTTAAAAGAAATATGCTCGTTGATAATCCCACATTGATCATGCAAAGGATATACCCGATAGGGGTATTCCTCAGATGGAGCTTATTTAATAAAACATAAAGCGCGACAAAGCTGCCGGGAATAGGGATCATCATAGCGACCATAAAGACCGAGAAAAGGATCCCGCGGCCCGGAAAACGAAAACGGGAGAATGCGTACGCTGCCATGGAAGAAATAATCACTATACCGGCAACAACCGAAACCGTATAAAATATACTATTGAGAAAATACCTTCCGAATCCACCCTCCTGCCAGGCCAAATAGTAATTTTCAAAATGGAACTCATGGGGGATTAAAGACATGTCTTTAAATATTGTTTCCTGGGTTTTCAGGCTGGAAGAGATCATCCAAAACAGAGGAAAAAGGCATGTAACGGAAACCGATATCAAGAAAAGATGGATAAGCGTATTCAAAGCGATTTTTTTCGTCGTATAATAAGCTGTGCTTTTCATTATAGTCTATCCTTACTTATAAGTTACGTCTGACGGAATTTACGGGAGAACTGGTATTGAACAAATGATATCGCCATCAAGACTACACCGAAGGTCAGCCCCTGAGCGCAGGCATACCCGAACCGGGAAGAGCCCCGCATCGAAGCTAAAATACGTAAAACAGGTACCGAAGTATACCCCCCGACTTCACCTCCCACTAAACCGATGATCAAGACAAACGCCTGCATAGTTCCCAGGACCGTGAGTATCGCGACCAAAACGGTGACCGGGATCATTAAGGGAACCGTAATATTCTTAAAGCTATGCCAGGCATTAGCCCCATCAACCCGGGCCGCCTCATAGAGCTCCCGAGGGATAGTCTGTAACCCCGCCAGGAAGATGAGGAACCCCCACCCAAATCCTTTCCAGCAATGCACCAACGCAACCGTTGTCAAAGCGGTTTTCGGGTCATAGAGCCAATGCTGCGTCCATCCTGACAACCCTATGGCGGATAACATACGATTTATCATATTCGCGCCGTCAATATCATTGATAACATACCTCCATACCATACCGACGACGATCTCAGACAATACCGGCGGGATAAAGAAAATAAGCCGGTAATAGTTCTTGAGCCGTATTTCCCGGTCGCACGCCATAGCCAGGAGAAACGCGAAAATATTCTGAAAGGTAAGGGCTATTAATGTAATATATCCGGCGTTCCACATCGCCTGCCACCAGGATTTATCCTGAGTGATTATTTCTATAAAATTCCCCATACCGACAAATACCTTCGTCGGCATAATACCGTCCCATTCGAACCTGCTCAACTGGAACACCCACAAGAAAGGAACAATATAAAATATCGTAAAAATAAGTACCGCGGGGAGCACAAAAATATAATTTTCTAAAGTATCTTTGATCTTCATAGTATCTGTCTCGTTTTATGAAAACAGGGAGGAAATCAAGCTCCACACGCTTTTATCCAACACGATCCTCCGTAACCCTACCATCATCTTTCTTATCGATGGGCATAGGAGGCGGACCTATTTCCTTTTTTTATTTAATTCTCTCTCTTTGATCTTTTGAACTTCATCTGCTACCTGCTCAGGGGTCTTTTTGCCGATAATGATCAACTGTATCCCCTTATCGAAAGCCTCGATCACCGCCGGGAATTCCGATACTCCCCAGATATTCGGGTGTGTTGTCTGTTCCATATCATCCGCGAACTGAGAAAGGATCGCAGGTATATTCGCTAAACTTTCCTTGTTTGAAGGAAGATTTTTTGTCGCTTCAGCTAAATATACTTCCTGGTCTTTTGAGGTAAGCCATTGCAGGAATTTCACCGCTTCTTCTTTTTTCGGCGAATTCGCGTTGACCATAAACGAAGACCCCGCACCGCCCCATATCGCCATGGGATATTTATCAGACGCCAGAGGAGGCAGCATCGCCGCATAGTTCAACTGAGGATTCATCCCCTGGTAAACATTGACACACCAGGAACCGTTAAAAGCAAAGACCGCTTTATCAGTCGCAAAAAGTTGTTCAGCAGTCTTATTAACCATAGTCACGACACCGCCTGCCAAAATTCCCGAATCCTGCATCTGTTTAAAAAGGGTAAGCACCTTGATCCAGTCAGGATCGGTATACGGGCTCTCCCCTTTAATAGTCGCGAGCACCTTATCCCTACCCATAATATTGAAGGCATAATTATTCGCCAGGCAGTCGATCATCCATAACTCAGCCCACCCCGAAACGAGGCCCTGGATATTTTTCTCTTTGATCTTCTTGCCGATAGCTATAAACTCTTCAAATGTCGCCGGCGCTTTCTCCGGGTCAAGCCCGAGTTCTTTCATTAAATCCTTATTATAGACCATCTGTATGGTCATAATATCAATAGGCACGCCGTAAATACCCGGATTGATACCATAGCTATTAGAAGGCGTGAATTCATTGACAGCCAAGGCTTTACTAAAAAGGCTGTTTTCCCATTGTGCATTATCAGCTTTCATATAAGGGGTTAAATCAAGGATATGCCCGGCTTTTATAAATGAAGAAAAATCCCTTTTCTCACCCAATATGCCGAAAATATCGGGCAGATTAGCCCCTTGAGCGGCTGCCCGTACTTTCTGGGAATACGCATCCGAAGGCGCATACAACTCAAAGAACACTTTTGTCCCGGTTTTTGCTTCATATCGCTTTGCCAATTCTTCAAAAGCAGGCTGGCGGTCAGTCATCCAATGCCAGATCGTAATAGTAGGTTTCGACTCGTGTTTCTTCGAAGCACAACCGGTGATACCCAAAAAACAAGAGAACAGAAACAAGGCCACCACACCGAGTGAGAATTTGTTCATTATTACTTTTTCTATACTGACTTTCATCCAGCCTCCTTGAGTTAAATTAGTAGTATATAATACCATTGTATTTGGAATAAATCAAGTTCATAGAGATAAGGTTACAAGAAAAGGATTTTACCTTGGGGTATCATTAAAATTTAGCACAAGTTCATGAAATGGTCAAGGTTTTTATTACGCAAGACAAATACCGCCATATTTCGCTTGACCTTAAAATAAATTATGTTATTATTTATCTAGCTGAGCGTTCCGGAAGAATAGTTATTCTCCCGGTTTATATTTTGTACTCCTGCAAAGCACTAAAAATACTCGCAGCAAAAGAATGTTATAAGTATAGCATTTTTTATGCTCATTTTCAAAATTATTATGTTTATAAAAAAAACCATGCCTTCTTTGCACAATAGTCCCGAAACACGGGGAGGAATCATATGAAAGACGAAATGGACATTTTAAGGGAGATGGGCACGATTTCAGCCGGCCAGGGAAGTATTGCCCTTTCAGAAATAATCGGGCGAAAAATAAACCTTAAAGTCCCCGCCTTAACGTTTGTCTCCAGCGCTGACATCCTGAACCGTTTTAGCGAAAACCAGATCGTGGTCAGTATCTTAGGGAACCTGCTGACCGGGCTCGAAGGGAAGATCTTATTCCTTCTTGACGAAAAAAGCGCATATAAATTGATCGACATGTGCTACGGCAGGAAGCCCGACGAAAAACAATGCGGCGTATTCACTGAAATGGGGATGTCATTGATGAAAGAAGTGGGAAATGTGGTAATTTCTTCTTTTGTCGGAGCCTTAAGTATTCTTTTGCAATCCCTGATCATTCCTTCTATCCCGACCTTAGTAAACGGCCCGATCAAGCAGATCTTAAACATGATACTCGCCTCTGATAATGAATATGTACTCTTTATAGAAACGACCTTTGAAGAACCACAACAGAAGATCACCGGATGTTTTTACCTGGTATTGACACCGCAAACAGTCCAATTTATCCAGGCCGCATGTAAAAAAATGCTTGAAAACATTAACCAAAGCTAACCATGACTGACAGCAAGAATGAAAATTCAATATTAATTGTCTGCGCTGACCTTCAAAATACCAATTTCTTATCAGAATTATTAAGCGGAGAAGGATATAAGGTCAAAAGCTGTTCAACCCAGGCAGAAGCAAAAGAGATCTTGCTCCAAGAACAGTTTAACCTGGTTATCGCTGATTTCGAAGCTCATCAGATGAACGGCATTGAGATCTGCAAATTTATCCGCAGCAATTACCGCATTCGCCATATCAGTGTCATTATGCTCATGAATTCAAAAGACCCCCTGAATAAGATCAAGGGCATTTACGCAGGGGCGGATGACTATATTGAAACCCCCTTTGACCCGGGAGAACTATTAGTACGGATAAAAGCGTCACTCGTGCGGCTGACCAGGGACTTAGATGCCAACCCTTTAACCAAACTCCCCGGAAACGTCTCGGTAATGAAAGAACTCGAAGAGCGGGTCAAAACCAATGTGCCGCTGGCGGTAGGATATGTCGACTTAAATAAATTCAAAGAATTTGACGACCGCTATGGGTTTGAACGCGGCGACACCATCATTTCGCATACCGCGGTCATTATCATGAATGCTTTAGAGAAAAACGGCTCGCGGACTGATTTTCTCGGGCACATCGGAGGGGATGATTTTATTTTAATCTCTACCCCGGCATGTGTTGATGAAGTTTGTAAATATATTATCGCGGACTTCGATAAAACGGTCACCTCATATTACGAACAAGAAGACCTTGCTAATGGTTATATTATCGCGCGCAACAGAAAAGGCGAAATGACAAAGATCCCCCTCTTAAGTATTTCCATCGGAGTTACGACCAATGAACACCTTAAGTTTACCCACATTGCCGCCATTATACAAAACGCCACAGAGCTGAAACACTTTGCGAAGACCTACGGCGGGAGCATCTACTTAAAGGACAGACGGCAAAAACCAGACGCCACCCCTTCACAAGGACCTTCACCTCTTTAATGAATTAAAAATTAGTTTTTCTCTGACCTTACGTTCACTTATCTGGTTAAGGGATACTTATTTGCGGAAAAAGGCTGGGCTTACAAAGGATTCATGATGGTGTTGATCTTTTCAAACATGACACCTACTTCATGCGAAGCATGTTTCGCCGATTCTTTTACCCAAACAACCTTGCCTTCGACAAAATAAGTGCCAAATTGCGGCGAAACCTTAAATTCTCCTGTCACTTTACTTCCTACAGGAACTGTTTCATTGAGGAAAACCCTCATCCCGCCGCTACTCAGATCAGCGATGGGAACTTCCTTTTTCTCATGACCTTTACCGAACGACGCTTTTTTATTCTCAATCTGCCAGCGGCTATATTTTCTTCTCTCGTCCAAAGTATTATAACACCTGTTGTAAACTTATTTTACTTTGAATTGGCCTACCAATTCCCTTAATTCAGAAGAGGTCTTTGCTAATTCAGCCGCCCCCGCGCTCATTTCTTCCATTGACGCGGTCATTTCCTCGGTACTGGCTGAGAATTGCTGGGTTGACGCGGCATTCTGTTCTGCGACCTGGGCGACTTGTTTAACCACATCCATAACCTTCTCCGTCGCACGGATCTGCGCAGGAACTGATTCTGAGATCGTGATCATCAAATCTTTTGCTTTATTTGCCACAGTAAGGATACTTTCTTGTACTTTACTGGTGACCTGCACGATCTTCCTGCCGTCTTCAGCCTGTTCTTTTTCGCTGACAACCAATCCGACAGCCCTATCGATCTCATTAATGATCTTTTGGACCAGTTGCGCGATCCGGTTGGCTGCGTGCGCAGAACCTTCAGCAAGCTTCCTGACTTCTTCAGCAACAACGGCAAAACCTCTTCCCGCGTCACCCGCGCGCGCTGCTTCAATAGCGGCGTTTAAAGACAAAAGATTTGTCTGGTCGGCAAAAGAGGTAATGGTGACAATAATGTCCCCGATCTCTTTAGAGCTATCTTTCAATTCCTGAATAGCGGTCGATGATAAATTAGCCGCCTCAACTATCTTATTGATCTTGTCGATCAACTGGATCGTGGATTCTTTACCCTGTGCCGCGTGTTCCGCCGACTTAACAGAGCTGTCTTTGGCAACTTCGGCATTGGTAGCGACCAGCTTCAGCCTTGAGGCCAATTCATCGAATATCTTCTCGACCTCACGGACCTTATCCAGCTGGGTAGAGGCGCCTTTAGAAATATCCTGAATACCATTACTGATCTGCACCATTGAAGCGTTCGTTTCCTCCGCATTCGCAGAAAACTGCTGGGCGGCATTTGAAACCTGTTCGGTATTAACCAGGATCTGGGAGATCATATTACGCATCTGCTCTAGAAAAACATTAAACCAGTTCGCGAGGTCCCCGATCTCATCGGAAGATTTGATCGAGATCCTGTTTGTCAGGTCGCCTTTTCCTTTAGCCAATGCCTTCAGCATAGCTAACATGAGCGTGCTCGGCTTGGTAATGGTGCGGACAATGATCAAAGAAACAATGACAAAAACGACGGCGATGATGATCATTGACCCGAATAAATAGATCAAAGAACTCTTCCCGACTTCAACGATGCCTTTCTTAACTTGTTCAACTGAAGAAACTTTAATTTCCTCAATACGCTTAGCCGCAGATTCCTGAGATTGATTTAAAGCATTCCGGGATTCTTCAATGACCGCAGCCGCCCCCTTGACGGTTTCTGCTGTCTTGGTATCGATCTCTTTGCGCATCTCGTCGCCAAATGCTGAAAGCTCTTTCGGCACTTCAGTATTTAAACGATCGATCTTGCCTGATAGCGTATTTTCAACCGTTGCGATCTTTTCACGCGCTTCAGATTGAATATTAATGACTTTAGCGATCGATTCTTCAAATAAAGCCTGCAATACCTGAGAGGTCATGATCTTTTCTTTATCGGCATCTGTCTTGATCTTGAGGTCCATGAGGCGCATCTGTTCCTTAATAACGCCGATAACGCGCTGAATTTCCCTTTGCGTAGTGGAATATGCCCGGCCGTAGCCTTTTTTGATATTATTTTTAAGGCTCTCCTGCAAAGGCATGATCTTTTCCATAGCTTTATCAGAGCTAAAACCCGGAGCAGCCGCCGCAGCTTCCCCTAAGATCGTCATCATCTGGATCGTATTATCATCAACCTGATCGTTAAGACCTCCCGTGATATCTTCTAATTGATGCCCTAATATCACCAACACTTCTTCTATTTTACCGAATCCGTCCAAACTTGCCTGGATCAGGCCTTCAACGCGAAAATAGGCCAATTGAGTCAAAACATCCTGAGATTTTGTCGCTTCTTCGATCGTCTGCCCTACCGCTTCAGAGGCGACCGCCAAGCTGGAATTGAACCCTTCTGCCATGGAAGTTTCAAGTTCTTTCAAAGAAAGCGCGACATCCGTACCGGTTTTGGTGATCATTTCCTGGGTATACCCCTGGAATTTCCCCTGGCTCTTCTGGGCGATTTCTTTTATCTCCCCCAAGGCAACTAAACCGCTGGTTTTCTTGACACTCTCTTCCGCTATATTCTGAAAATTCTTAAAAAGATTTTTAACATCATTAAAAACATTATCAAAGGAATCAGTGACATTCTTACTGATATCCCGCTCAAGCCGCTGATTAGAAAGAATGCCGGAGATGATCGCGCCGCTGCTGCAAAGAAAAAAGATTAAAATAACAAGACCTAATATCTTATGAGAAAGCCTTAACTTAAATCCTTTTTTTTCTTCCATGATAATGTTTTCGCTCATAGTTATATTTTTATTCGCTATACCGCGTATCTATGATTTCTTTTAGATTCACCATCCCGCTTAAAACATTCAACGACATCAGGCTTTTAGCTATCTCTTCTATCTCTGCGACCTGCGGGACAAAATTCTTAAAAACCATCCTATCCTTAGGCATCGTTAGTGCCCTGGCGACTAATTCAGGGTCCATTTTGAAAATATTCACCTGGGACATCGCTGTCTGCCTGCCGCCCGAATCATCTTTATCTTTTTCAATAAAAGTCCCTGCTTTGATCAAACTCTTTACAAAGGCCTTAACCACATCAGGATGCTCTTTCAGCGCCTTAGGGCTGACGATAAAAACACTATTTATATGATTCGGGTACACATCTTTACTCAAGATGACCCTTTTTGCTACCGCTTCTTTTTCTGCCAGCGCGCCATAAGGCTCTGAAAGACAGAAACCGAAGATCCTTTCCTCTTTCATAAGAGATATGGTCCTGCTAAAAGGAATGAGCAAATAACGCACATCACGGCCCAAGCGCAGCTTCTTGTCTTTCAAAAAGCGGGCAAAAACCAGGAGATCCATGGTATCATTGCCGGAACCGCCCATGATCTTTCCTTTTAACGCATCTGCCGAATCATTATTAACAACGATCACACTGCCGTTCCTTCCCACGTTCAAAAGTATCTTTAACGGGATCCCCTCATATGCCATCAATAATGCCTTAGGCAGGGTAATAGCGGCCCCATCGATTGCGCCCGTGCGGAAAGCAGCTTCAAGCGCGGTCCAGGAATTATACACATCCAATTGGACTTTTTCTTTCGCGTTACTAGAAGCTATTTCTCCCTGCGCCACGAGCAACGGGATATGCTCAACAAGAGGCATAACGCCTACACGGAAGCGATATTCCTCTTGTTGAGCAAAAGCGCTTAAGGTCCCCAGAAAAACCATTGCTGCGATTATGTACGCCTTAAAAACTGATCTTTGATTTTTCATATTTAAACGAGTACGCACCCCGATTAAAATTTCTCTTTATCATCCCACTTTACCGGATTATCCTTCTTGGTCGGAGCAACTTTTTCTCCGGGCACTTCATCAATGATCTTAACCAGATCCCATTCGCCGTTCATTTCGCCGGCTGCTTTTCCTTCAAGGATCAATGTCGAGGTCATTGCCTGATGGTCCCATTCTCTCCAGGATTCCTCACCCTTAAGGACCGTGAACTTATGCCCTTCGAGCGCCTTGATCACAGTTTTGGCATCAATAGTCCCCGCTCTTTTAACCGCGTCGGTATATTCCATGATCGCTACCCAGGCGGCAGCCGCAGCATTACCGGGATACGTTCCATACCGCGCTTTGAACTTCTCAACAAAAGTTTTGGATCCGGGATATTTATCCTGTAACTGCCATTCCCAGGGAGAAGTACAAATGACCCCTTCCATAGCTTCAGGGCCGGCACCTTTTGCCATATAAAGCTCCATCAGAGGAACAACGATCTTCATATCTTTCTTAATACCCATTGCTGTGGCTTGCTTCAAGGAATTGACCATATCTTTGCCAAACTGGACTAAAACCAATACATCCGGCTTCGCAGCTTTAGCATCCAAAAGATATTTCACAAAACTTTTCTCACCTAAAGGAGAGCGTACCGCGCCGATGGTTTGGCATCCTGCAGCTTCCAAGACCTGACGGAAAGATTTTTCAACCGTATGGCCCCAGGTATAATCTGCGGTCACATAATAATATTTAGCGCTTTTTCCGAATTTGTTGATCAGATACTCACTGGCTGCATGAGCAGACATCCACGCGTGATGATACCAGCGGAATATATAGCGGTTGAGCGCCTGATAGGTAGGCTCACCCGTCTTTGCGTCGATTTCATAACCGGTTGTCGCGTCTGAATGGCTCAAACATACCATAAAGATCTTACCTTTTTCTGCCGCGACTTTCGCCTGCGCGACAGCTTCGCTGCTGGCAGAACCACCCGTAACCATTACCGCGTTATAGGTATCGTATAATTCAGCGGCGTTCTTTGCGGATACCTGCGCGTTTGTTTCTGAATCTTTTTCCACATACACAACGCGCTTGCCTAACAATCCGCCGGCAGCATTGACTTCATCACTCGCTAATTTATCCGCTTTGCGCTCATCTGCACCCTGCTCAGAATAAGAACCGGTCAAAGGAACATTTATGCCAATGGTTAAAGTATCTTCTTCAGCATGGCCGACAGGAACAAATAAACTCATCCCCGATACCACCAGGCTTAACGCGAGTAAAAAAATAAAGACTTTTCCCTTCATACTACACCTCCTTAAATGATAATAAAAAAAGCGAAAGTGACCTTTCTTTCGCTTTAAAAAATGTTCCGCAAGAATAATGATTGGAATTTAGATTTTTCATTTGCATTAACTCTATAATAAAGAATATAAATTTTTTGTCAAGATTTTTTTAATAAATCTTTGCCCTTGACGACGCAAACTTTAAAATCCAACAACGCTGTTATCAAAGGGGAGGACACGAACCTATCCTCCCCTTTGAGCAAAAATAATTACTTTAGAATTTCAGTTCGAGCTGCGTCCTCAAGAAACAAGCATCATCGGCGCTGGCCACATAAAAATCACCGGCATGTAAATATTCACCCATGACATACGCGGAAAGATTTTTATTAAAGGTGTAATCGAACTTTGCCTGAGTAAGCGTACCCCTGTTTTTTCCCGTACCGAAGGTATCACTCGTCGGAGTAATAGTTTCATTAGCTCTTAAATAATAATATGCGAGGCTCAATTTTGTCTTTTTTGTAGGAGACAACCCCAAGCCGATCTTATACAATTGTAGATTTGTCCAATAACCAAGCGCGCCCGCTTCGTTATTATACGTCAGATAATACAGTTCTGAATAAACATCTGACATGATCGGCCAACGGGAAAATACGGGATTCCAGGATTCATTGGTAGATGAATCGCGGTCATCGCCTGACAAATACATATAACCGGCATTGACGACAGGAGAGAACATAGCCTTCTTGAAATCCCTGGTAACGAACCCATATCCACCCATAGCCCGACGGGCATCATCGCCATACTTGCCAAACTGAGAGGCAAGCTGAGCTTTAAA
>CAZPNW010000073.1:0-20829 GCA_964588175.1 uncultured Planctomycetales bacterium | reverse complement strand
AAAAGACATCGTCGTACTCAAGAGGACGACCGACCAACCTTCCCGGTTAATCAACTGGCGCACCGCATAAAAACTTTCGCCGAGAAAATTTATTTTATCCCCATCAGAAAATACACGCGCACTTAAAGGCTTGATCGGCTTATCGCCGAACTGATGAGATTGCGCTAAACGGGACAAGACAGCAGCATCGATCGGCCATAAACTTTGGAACAACATCTCCTTTTTGCTCGATAAGAATATAATCCCCTGCTCATCGACCAAAAAACAATAGGGAAATTGACTGAACACCCCCTCGAACAGATCAATACTTTTCTTAATGACCACAATACCGACAATCTCGCTATCGATATCCCGGACAGGGTAGCTCGCATAATAACAGCGCTGCCCCGAAACAGTATCCAGGGAAAAATAATGGTCCGGCCAACCCGAACGTGATTTCTTAAAATACGGCAAACTTGCAAATGAGGTCCCAACGAGGCTATCCTGTTTATGCCTCTGAGAAGAAGCGATGACTACTCCCTCAAGATTGACCAGGAAACACGCCGACATACCCAAAGCACTCTGATACCGGTCAAGGACTGAATTAGCTTTCTCCCGGTCTTCCTCGGACCCGGTCGTTAATGCCGGAAAGACCCAGGGAGAACCGCTGATCGTCATTGCTGCTTGTTCAACTTTTGTTAATTCGGCGGTTAAATTAGAGACTGCATCAGAGATATCGATACGGGCATCACTGATAAGTTTATTTTTCTCATAATTACCCAAAGAATTGGTAAAAAACCACCCTCCTGCGATTATCAGCATCAAAGTCAAGATAAGCCACGGGGATAACTGCGCGTAAACAGGGTGCCCGTGAGCTTTAAAAGTAAACCAGCGGGAAATCTCTGAGTAGACCCATAAGACCAGCGCCAACAAAAGGACAAGTAACCCCTGCACGAATTGCACCGGGAATCCGGTAAAGCGTAAAAAAAGATCACTATTGATCCAGCAGCTCGGGATTATCCATGACGCTGGAGACATACAACTATTGATGAAAGCATAAATCCCGAATAATACGCTGATAACGACAAAACAATTGCGTAAATACGGATCGAGCTCTGATTTTGAATATTTATATATGATCCAGGCAGCAGCGAGCCCCCCGGGAATTCCCAGTAAATAACGGGAGAAAACATCTAACCCCGCGAGCCCTCCCATCACTCCCGCAGCAGTGAACGCCAAGAGCCCTGCATATACCTTTAAACCAAAGCTCTTCTTGCGGATAAATAAAAACCCTCTGCGGTCAAATTCAATGAGCGATACATATGAACCGATCAAAAATACTACCTGGCTGATTTCCAGAAACCTGTTCTTTCCGGAAAGGCAGGAAAAGATCCCCAGCCACTCATAGATACACTGGAAAACGGCAAAAAAACCTAACCAATTCCACGATCGTCTCTGAAATTGTTCTTTAGTTAAAATAAAGCAGATAGTCGCAAAAACCAGGTAAGCCAAACCGCAGAAAAAGTGGATATAGTCTAATTGCTCTTCGAAGAAAATCGGCATTTCAGGGACTGCCCTCCGGGACCTGCGTGTTTATCTAGGAATTATTAAGGGAAATGAATACTCAAATATTAGCATACTGGCTCATAAGAGGCAACTGTTTTCCTATCGATAACCGCTACACGATCAACATCGCATCGCCATAACTGTAAAAACGGTATTTCCGCTCAATAGCTTCCTGATAGGCGCGCTTCATGAATGCTTCTCCTGCGAAGGCGCATACGAGCATAAAGAGGGTCGTGCGCGGCAGATGGAAGTTAGTAATAAAAGAATCCACCAGCTTAAACTGATATCCCGGATAAATAAACAGATCCGTATCTCCCTCCTGCTTGCCGGAAGCGTACGTTTCTATCGTGCGGCAGGAGGTCGTCCCAACGGCACAGAGGCGCCTTTTTTCTTGATACGCCCGGTCAATGCTCGTTTTTGTTTCATCGCTTATGTAAAACCGCTCAAGGCCCATACGGTGGCTGGTAACATCTTCTGCCTTAACCGGTTGAAAAGTCGCTTGCCCTACATGTAACGTCACATACTTTATTTCCACGCCGCTTTCAGCGATATGCGCAAGTAATCTTTCGGTAAAATGCAATCCTGCTGTCGGAGAAGCAACCGACCCCTCGTATTTGGCATATACCGTTTGATAATCGAGCGCATCTGTCGGTTGGGGTTTTCGCTTGATGTAGGGAGGCAGCGGTACTACTCCACACCGATAGACCGATTGCACATCAGGCGCATCGAACGTCACCTCATTTTTCCCGGTTATAACCGCAGTAATATCGCTCTCGAGCAAGGTAATCTTTTCATGCAGCTTCAGACGGCCGGGCTTCAACAATGCCTGGAACGTTAAACCGCTTTTATGCTTTAAAAGCAGTATCTCAACCTTGCCTGAGGTCATCCGCCTGCCGTATAAACGGCACGCCAGGACTTTTGTATCATTGAGCACCAGAAGGTCTCCCGCAGAGAAATAGCCGGCGATATCCTTAAAGATCCGGTGTTCAATTGTTTGCCGGGAGCGGTTCAAAACCATAAGCCGCGCTTGGTCGCGCTCAACAAGAGGATAATAAGCGATCAGTTCTTGGGGGAGATGATAATCAAAATCAGAAAGTTTCATATTTATGACCCCCGGGCAGACACCGCGGCTCCCGGATAATAATAAACAAGAATTTCCCGGCAGGAACGCCCTTCTTTAGCCATAAAATAAGCTCCCCACTGGCAAAAACCTACGCCATGCCCCCATCCTAAGCCTTCAAAGACAAAATCACTTCCGACGGCTGAAACTTCAAACTGCAGGCTTTTAATAAGGTTCGGGCCGAGAGAGTTCCGGAAATCCTTGCCGGAAAGTTTCGAATCTTTGCCGGCGCCGCTTATCGCTAATTCGGTTATCCGTCCGGAAGCGTCTTTATTCACGCAGGCAATAGTATTTATCTTCTTAAATTTATACCCGCTCTGAGCTAATTTTTCCCGCACGGTATTCTCCGGCAGGACCAAATGCCACCTATAGTGAGGTGAACCTTTACAAAAACCGCATACCACACCCTTAAGCGGCGGGAGGTTAGTATTCCATAAGACTGCCGCGTCTTCCGTTGATCCGGCGCACGTGGCGTGATAATATGCCGGGAAGATCTTTCCCTGATAGGTTAACACCTGGTCTTTGGTCTCTTCGACCGCCCGGTTCGTGCGATACCGCTCAGAGGTGCTCCCTCCGTACATCTGGGAATAAATGTCGCTGGTAACATCATAATCATTCTTGGCATTCTCCTGTATCTGGAATAACGCAAAGCTGCGGCAGACGATCGCCTGCGCTTTTAAGGCTTCCGGAGGCCAATAATGAGAAGATTCATGGAATAAAACCCCTTTAATATATTCTTCGAGATCAATAAAATTGATCACCGAAAAAAAACTCTTATCTTTTTTAAGAAATTCTATACTTCCTTTAAACTTACGGCCGTTTATCGTAAGCGCGTCAGTATCTGCCGGCTTAATAAATATCTTGCGCGAAGAAGAACGGGTATTCCCGATCAAAATATAATTTTTTTCGGCCGTAACGGTTACATGCAGATTTTTACCCTGGGACAAAACCTTTTGCGTATCAGCATCTTCGATCTTATAAGTACCCTTAATTGTCAGGATAAGCGAAGCAGCATCCTGCATTATCCTGACCCTGGCTTCATGCGCGAAAGCAACAGAGCAGTCAAAAGTCAAAAGCAAAAAGGCAAAAGCAATGATCTGAACGATGATTTTTCTTTTATTCATTAAGTTATTCTCTTCTCCCATAGACTATAGACTATCGACTACCTGTGTCTTATGGCTTTATTTCCGGTTCACCAACCAGAACAAAAGCGACAGGACAACGCTGACTACAAGCGATGTTGCCAGCGGGAAATAAAAGGTAAAATTCTTTTTCTGCACTAAAATATCCCCGGGGAGTTTACCTAAAAAGGGTATTTTATTATAAAAAGCCAGCAATAATCCTAAACCAACCAGTATTACACCGAATATAATCAACGTCTTGCCTAATTCCTGCATATACAGCTCCCTATTGAAACATTAATTGAGAATATCTAAAACCCACAATAGACCGGACAGATGGTCACAGGCCACATGACACAAGTCACAAGTAGTCCATAGTCCATAGTCGATGGCCCATGATACAGGGTCATCCGGGAAACTGGAAATCCGGGACTAGTGTATCCGGAAACCAGGGGATCCGGGATTCACAGGTCACATGACACAAGTCTCAAGACACATGTCACAAGTAGTCCATGGTCCATAGTCGATGTTCCATGATACAGGGTCATCCGGGTAACTGGAAATCCGGGACTAGTGTATCCGGAAACCAGGGGATCCGGGATTCACAGGTCACATGACACAAGTCTCAGGACACATGTCACAAGTAGTCTATGGTCCATAGTCGATAGTCCATAGCAAATGAATCCGGCGATTTAATCTTTAGGATTAACTTATTGTCAGGACTTACCGGATCTCCCGATTCCGGATTCCCTAGTCCCGACTTCCCGGCTCACCGGATCTCCTTTTCTCTCGTTTCAATAATACTTTTTAAATCCGGAGACAACGATTTCAACAGCTCTTTTTCTCCCTTTTTCAACTCGGGGAAAACCTGATGCACTTGCTTATAAAATCCCGTGCCGCATTCCTCTTCTACAAGCTTCTCTCCCGGTAACGGCGAGTATAAAGAGCTTTTAGGGATAGAATCAGACGCGAACATAAGCTGCGCCTGCAAGATCACCGCGTCTTTAAGTTTAATGTCGCCTCTCTCAGCTGCCGCCTGGACCCTGTCATAGGTGCTGGAATATTTCTTTTCAACCGCCGGGGCCCCGTCAGAAGCTTCCCCGGGCAGAGAGCCTGCGTGGCAAATACAGCTTAAAACGAAAACTGACAATAATACTTCACATAATACAATGCGCATCCTCACCCTTTTATTTGTCAATTAAATGAACCTGTCGGTTTTTCTCGCTTAAGCACGATTTTGTCTTCTGTTCCTTAAATTAAATTGCGCGGTTCAGTCTTGTCTTAGTTTTTCGCAGGACGTTCGTTTTGCCCCAGCGTGGCAAAACTTCACTCGCTTGCGGCGCCTCGCTCTGCCCGACAATAAAGAACCAGGGGCAACCGTGCCCGCTCGGCGTCCTCAGACGCCTGCTCAAAACTAAGCCAAGCCTTCCCGCTTTTAAGCTGTATTTAATTTAGCACAAATCCAACCAGATTCATTCCCTACTTTTTAAGTCACGATTCCCACATAAACTCATCAAAAATTAATTATTAGGCAAATTTAATTCCTCTAACCAATAAGTCCCGAATTTAAATCTATCATAAGGATTTATTTCATTTTTAATTAAATAAGTCCTCAGATTTTTAATACCATTCTCAATTATATTCTTAAGGAATCCCGCAGGATAAACGAGCTCCCAAGTTATTAAAGGAGATTTATAATGTCCATTTTTATAATGGGACATTTGGTGATACATAGGAGTATTGCCCTCTAAGGCTTTCATGCCATAACCAGGCGTTCTAAATTGATGAACAATATGATTTCTAAGCCTATAAAGTAAATTTACGTGCTGAAAATATTCTAATTTAATTTTATTGAATGGTTCATGTAAAACAATATTATTCGGCCAAAGTGCTTCAAGCTCGGAGAATTCCGGATCACACCCGATATCAACTATGCCATCTTTATTCCATAAACTAATCTTCGAATACACAAATGCCCTCATATCATTAAAATCAGTTAATGGGACTAATTCTAAGAACCAGACAAGATGAGGCAAACTAATCTTTGAATATTCAGGCCAATTACTAAAACTTTTAATAAAATAGGTGAATCTCTCGCCAACCCTTAAACTACAGACACATTGTCCTAAAGTATCAATAATACTTAAATAAATTATTTTTTTAAAAAGATCTGTATCTCCTACAGCTATCTTCTCGACATCTTGAAGAGTATCCTCAAAATATTTAAGAAAATTTATCACGTTACTTTCAATATTCATTTTCTCTAAATATATGGTACTCTTGTTAAAATTATTGGCACTTCCTGTTTAAATGAATCTGACGGCTTTTCGAGCGCATCACGATTTTAGCCAATGGAGCTTTGGCATTGAGGGTATCCCAGGTCAGCCGAGAGGCTGACAATTCTGGGACGGCGATGCTGTCTAAGGAGCATTTGCAAGAGCAAATGCGACGAGTTCAGCAGCCGCCGAAATGCCAAAGATCATTGGCGTAACCCAGATTCTGCCTTTTGTTTTACAAAAGGCGAATCTGCCCGAAGGGCCGGCAGTTTAAATCTTTAAAAAGATTTAAACTTCTTGCCGGGGTTAAAATCGTGCTTAAGCGAGAAAAGCCGGCAGATGCATTAATATCGATTCTCCAATACTGCCCTCATAAAAATTTATTTTAACCATATCGCTAACGGATGGCTTCGGCTGCACCTTGCCTTTATCGGATTGGCAAGTGCGTCCTTCTGGACTGATTTTGAGCGGGGCTGCTGACAGTAGTCAGGAAGTGCCCCCCGTTAAAACTAACCGCTAACGGGTGGCTTGGTTTAGTTTTGAGCAGGGCCTCTGGAAGCCCCGAGCGGGCATGGTTGCCCCTCTATAAATTATCGGGCAGAGCGAGGGGCTGGAAGGGAGTGCAGTCCTGCCACGCTGGGGCAGGACAAACCTGCCTGACGGCAGTCAGGCGTCCCTGCGAAAAACAAACCAAGACAGCCGTTACCTTACCTTATAGTAAATAAACTTAAAACAGCTCTTCTTGTTTCTCTTTATTGAATTTTATTCCGAAATGTTCGAACGCCAGCTTCGTGGCTAATCTACCGCGGGAGGTGCGCTTCAAATAGCCGGCCTTGAGCAGGTACGGCTCGACGGTATCGACAATGGTGTCGACTTCTTCATTGAGGCTTGCTGCCAAGGATTCAGCGCCCACCGGCCCGCCGTCAAAAGATTCCAGGATCAGCTTTAAAACCCGCCGGTCCAGATCATCTAACCCCGCTTTATCGATGCCTAGTTCGTCAAGGGTCTTTGCGGCGACAGCCTGGTCGATCGTGGCGATATTGGAGACCTGCGCGTAATCCCTGATGCGCCGCAGGAGCCGGTTAGCGATACGGGGAGTGCCCCGCGCGCGCCTGCCGATCTCACCTGCCGCCTCGTCGTCGATCTCGACACTTAAGATCTTTGCGGAACGCCGTATCACCTCCGCGAGATCATCGACCCCGTAGAAATCAAGATGGTAAAATATACCGAAACGGCTGCGCAGCGGAGCGGATAATAAGCCGGAACGTGTCGTGGCGCCGACTAGGGTAAACGGCTTCAACCTGAACTTGATCGTTTTGGCGTACGGCCCTTTATCAATGACGAAATCGATCTGAAAATCCTCCATCGCCGGATACAGGAATTCTTCCACCACTTTGGAGAGCCGGTGTATCTCATCTATAAAAAGGATGTCGCCTTTTTCTAAATTAGTCAAAATACCGATAAGGTCGCCCGCGCGTTCAATAGCGGGCCCTGAAGTCGCGGTGACCTTGGAATGCATTTCATGGGCGATGATATGCGCTAAACAGGTCTTGCCCAGTCCGGGCGGGCCGGAGAATAAGATGTGTTCCAGAGGCTCTTTACGCTGTTTGGCGGCAGTCAAACAGACTTTCAGGTTACTGACCAGGTCTTTTTGCCCGATGAATTCCGAGAGCTTATTCGGGCGTAGCGAAAGGTTCAGGACTACATCCTCTTCGGTCTCCTGTTCAGTGCTTAACGGAAACGGCAGCTGTTCCTGCCCCTCTGCAGATACAGGTGCGGCATCGGTATAATCATACTCTGATCCGTCGAGTGAACTCTCGCTGCTAATTTTGCGCTTCTTCTGTCCTGCCATACGGGATAATGTTCTCTTTGTTCCTGGTTATCTCGATCTCCCCGAATACTTCTTGCTGGAGGATAACGATCTCTTTAAGCCTGATCAGTTCCAAGAGGGAAAGAAAAGTAACGATCATTTCAAACTTATTCTTTGCTTTGGTAAATAATTCAGAAAGGTGCACCGCGGGCACGACTAACAATAAATGGAGGATCTGATGGATCTTATCCTCAATAGTAAATTCGTCGCGGATGACCTCATAAAACAATTCTTTCGGCACATCCTGCAGCGCGCACGTAAACGCGGTGATAAGGTCAAAAATACTGGCTTCAAAATACGCAGGCACCTCAGCGGTAACCTCAAGGGCCCCTTTATCCTGGCCCTTCGGCCGCTTTAAAATATCCTGCTGGTCTATCTCTTTCTGCCGCAATTCCTGCGCGATCTCCTTAAAACGTTCATACTCTAAAAGTTGGCGGACCAGCTCATCCCGCGGGTCTTCTTCCTCTTCCTGAGGGGCTTCTATCGCCGGGAGGAGCATTTTCGACTTGATCTGCGTAAGTGTTGCCGCCATCACCAGGAATTCACCGGCGATATTAAGATCAAGCACCTGCATCACTTCCAGGTATTTCAGGTATTGTTCGGTAACTTGCGCGATGGGGATATCGTAAATATTCAAATGGTCTTTCTTGACCAGGTACAAAAGCAGGTCAAGCGGGCCTTCAAACAAGTGTAATTTTATTTTGTAGCTCATCGGTTAAAGGTTTACCAGTTCTTTTACTTCCGCGATAGTTGCTGCGGCAAAAGCGGTTGCTTTTATTTTACCGGATTCTAAGATATCTAAAACGCGTTTTTTATCTGCAAGCAGCTGCTTTCTTTTTTCCTGGACCGGAGCCAGAAACGCGACCAATATCTCCGCTAATTCTTTCTTGCACGCCGTACAGCCGATCTTTGATCCACGGCAAAACTCGTCGACCTGGGCCTTTCGCTCAGGGGCAAAGACAGCATAATAACTATGGACATTACAATTCTCCGGATGGCCCGGGTCGCTTAATTTCACGCGCAGCGGATCGGTAAACATCGTTTGCACTTTCTTGCGTACATTTTCCGGCTCTTCCTGAAGCAGGATGAAATTATTATAACTCTTGCTCATCTTCCTGCCGTCCAGGCCTAAAAGCCTCGAGGCTTTGGTCAAAAGGGCTTCCGGTTCAGGAAAAACCTGCCTTTTGTAGAGCCCGTTAAACTTACGCACGATCTCCCGGGTTAATTCCAAATGAGGCAATTGATCCTCTCCTACCGGCACGACCTGCGCCTTATACAAAACGATATCGGCCGCCTGCAGGACCGGATACCCCAAAAACCCATACGTGCTTAAATCACGGTTAGTAACTTCCCGCAGCTGTTCTTTATATGTCGGGCAGCGTTCAAGCCACCCCAACGGTGTCAGGATAGAGAATATCATGTATAATTCAAGGTGTTCTTTAACCTGGGATTGGATAAAAAGAGTGGATCTTTCAGGCGAGATACCGCAGGCAAGCCAATCGATCACGTTATCGACGATATTTTCCCGCAAGGAAACGGGATTCTCATATTCCGACATAAGCGCGTGCCAATCAGCGACCATAAAAAAACATTCATACTGGTCCTGGAACTTGATCCAATTATCCAAGGCGCCGACTAAGTGCCCTAAATGCAATTTCCCCGTAGGGCGCATACCGCTTAATATCCGTTTTTTCATTGTGGACAGGAATGATTACAATTTACGCGCGATTTTTTCGATCTGATACGCTTCAAGGATATCGCCTTCCATGATACCGTCGTATCCTTTAAGAGCGATACCGCATTCAAACCCTTCTGCGACTTCGCGAACATCATCTTTAAAACGTTTCAAAGAAGAAAGCTCCCCTTCATAGACGGCCTCTCCGTTACGCATCAGGGTTACCTGCGAATTGCGAAAAACCTTTCCCTTGGTCACAAAGCTTCCGGCAATAATACCCGAGCGTGACAATTTAAATACCTTCCGGATCTCTACCCTCCCTAAGAAAACTTTCTTTAGTTTCGGTTCAAGCATCCCTTCGAGCGCGGCCCTGATATCAGCGGCCAATTCATAAATAATATTATAGGTGCGGACTTCCTGGCCTTCCCGCGAGATCAATTCCTTAGCCAGGTCGTCTGCCACAACATTAAAACCGAGTATGAGGGCGTTGGAGGCGACTGCCAGAATGACATCCGAAGAATTGATATTTCCGATCCCCTCATGAATATACACCAGGCTTATTTCAGTGGACTCTATCTTACCCAGGGTATCTTTGATCGCTTCAAGGGAACCATGCGCGTCGGCTTTTAAGATCAATTTTAATTCTTTAAGCTTTCCGGCTTTGATCTGAGAATAAAGGTCTTCCAGCCCTAAACGCTTGACCGGCTTCATCTGTAATTCTTTCTCTTTTTCCTGCCGGCTCCCTGCCAGTTCCTTGGCCTTCTTTTCATTTTCAACTACAAAGAACTGTTCCCCTGCCTGCGGCAAGCCTGAAATACCCAGGATCTCAACCGGTAGCGACGGCCCTACTTCACGCACCGTCTGAGCCCGGTCATTAAACATCGCTTTTACCTTGCCGTAGAAACTACCGACGATAATATAATCATTCAAACGCAGCGTCCCATTCTTGACCAACAGCGTCACGACAGGGCCTTTATACTTATTCGATTTTGCTTCAATAACGACGCCTCGGGCCGGCTTATCAGGGTTAGCTCTGAGTTCAAGCATCTGCGCCTCTAACAAGATCATCTCTAATAATTCATCAATACCCGCGCCGGTCTTAGCCGAAACACCGACAACAATGGTCTTACCTCCCCAATCCTCAGGAGTCAGGTTTAATTCAGAAAGTTGCTTTTTTACCCGGTCAACATCCGCCGCCGGTTTATCGATCTTATTGAGCGCGACAATGATAGAGACTTCCGCGGCACGGGCGTGATCAAGGGCTTCCTGGGTCTGAGGCATGATCCCTTCATCAGCGGCAACGACTAAAACAACAATGTCCGTGATGCTGGCGCCGCGCGCGCGCATCGCGGTAAAAGCTTCATGGCCGGGAGTATCCAAAAAGGTGATCTCTCCATGAGCAAGTTTTACCCGATAAGCACCGATATGCTGGGTAATGCCTCCATGCTCGCTTTCGGTAACTTTACTATTACGGATAGCATCAAGTAACGAAGTCTTGCCGTGGTCAACATGCCCCATCAGTGTCACGATCGGAGAACGAGGCTTCAAGGAAACAGCGGTATCTTCTTCTTCATGGATCCCCAGGATCGTTTTTTCAGCGGAAGGCGCTTCTGTGATCTGAAAACCGTATTTCACGCACACCTTAGCTACCACCGCTTCATCAAGAGCCTGGTTAAGGCCGGCCATAACGCCCAACCCCATCAGCGTCTTAATTAAACTGGATGACTTTTCCTGCAGCTTGATCGCTAGATCTTTTACAATAATAGGAAACTTCAATTCTAATTCTTTAAGCACTACAGCCGGGGCAACAACTTCTTTTGCCGCGGCAGGCTTTTCTTCTTTAACGGCAAGGGGGGGCTCTGTGACCGCAGGCTTATCTATTTTAGTAATCGTTTTCTCTGTTCTTACCGGCACAACCGTTTCCCGCGGGATGACTTTCGGCTTATGCAATTCTTGAGGTAGTGCTGCTTTTGGCTGGGCAACCGCAGGCACGGGAACAGGCACAATGGCCGCTTCAGGCTTAACCTCAACGGCAGGAACAACTGTTGCTCCTTCAGGTAAAGTTTTCTTTTTAGGCGCTGCCTTACGCTTAGCAACAGCAGGTTGAGCCGATACCGCGGGCTTGAGCGCTTTACGCTTAGGCTTTGCTTGCGCCTTCTCTTCAATTTTAGCTTTTACACTTTCGTCCGGGGCTTTAAGCTTAGGCTTTGCTTTAGGTTTTGCTTTAAGTTTTTCTTTTGCGTCTGTTTTGATCTTTTCTTTTTTTGCTTCAGTCATAATTCCTCATCTTTCGGTAAAATGCTTCACGATTACATAAGATTACGGCATAAGTTCTTTACCGGTAAGCTTCTTGGCTTCTTCAATTAATTTTTCCGCCTTCTTTTCTCCTATGCCTTTTATATTCGTCAAATCGCTGATTTGAGCGCCTGCAAGAGCCTCTACCGTTGTAAAACCTGCGTCCTTGAGGCTCTGAAGAGTCTTTTCTCCGGCACCGGGTAACTGTTCTAAAGCAGCCGTTCCTTCACCTTCAACAGCTGCGTCTGCCTCTTGCGGGGCCGCTACTTCTTCCGGAAGCGCCTCTTTCTTATCCTCCGGAGCTGCCGCAGGTTTATCTTTCGTGCGGATGTCTAATTCCCATCCGATAAGTTTAGAAGCAAGCTGGACATTCTGCCCGTGTTTGCCGATAGCCAAAGAAAGCTGGTCATCCGCGACAATGATCTCCGCCCGCTTATTTTCCTTGTCTAATTTTATTTCCGCGACTTCCGCCGGCAATAACGCGGCTTTAATATACTCCCTGATATCATCATTATAACGCACAATATCGATTTTTTCACCTTGTAATTCATTCACGATATTCTTGACACGGCTGCCCCTCATGCCCACGCAGGCCCCAACTGAATCCACTTTTTCATTCTTTGACCAAACCGCTATTTTCGTCCGGTCGCCGGCCTGACGGGAAATCGATTTTATTTCAACGATCCCCTCATAAATTTCAGGGACTTCCAATTCAAAGAGCTTCTTGACAAAATTCGTATGGCGCCGTGACAAAATGATCTGAGCGCCTTTATTGTCTTTTTTGACTTCCACGATATAGGCGCGGATACGCTGCCCCTGTTTAAATTCCTCTTTAGAGGACTGTTCCCGTTTTAAAAGGACCCCCTCGGCTTTACCCAGCATATCAACGACTATATTGCCCTTATCAAAACGATAGACCGTACCGCTGACGATCTCTCCTGCTTTACTTTGGAATTCATTAAAAACCACGTCTTTCTCCGCTTCACGGATCTTCTGAATAATGACCTGCCGGGCGGCGGATGCCGCTATACGGCCGAAATCAATTGAAGTGATCTCTTCCTGATCTTTAAAAGCGCGGATTTTTCCGTTAAAAGGATCGATCTCAACCTTAAGCTCTTCATTGGGCTTGACATCGATGACCCTGCGGACAGCGCTTAAAAGAGCGCTCTCGACTGCTTTTATCAAAACCTCTTTCTTAATGCCTTTTTCTCTCTCTATTTGTTCAATGATCGCTAATAATTCCTGACTCATAGTAACCTCGTATTTTTATTTTTTTGTTAATAATATTCCTCATCCCGTTAATCAATGATCTGTTTGGCCCGATGGATCTTTGATAACGGGATTTCCGCAGTACCTGCTTCAACCTCTATCAATACAGCATCCGGACTTGCTTGTTTAATAATCCCTGCGACTTCGATCTTGCCGCCAATAGGTTCATTCAAGAAAAACCGCGCCGGGCGGTCAATACAACGCAAAAAGTCTTTTACGGTTTTCATCGGCCGGTCCACCCCCGGAGAAGCAACTTCAAGGACATACCGTTCTTTAATAATATCTTTCTCCTCAAGCAAATTACCGATCGACTGGTTAAGCCGGGCGCATTCATCAAGTTTAATACCGCCATACGGCCGGTCCGCGAGTATCCGTAAAACCAATCTTCCTCCTTCATAACGATATAACAATTCCACCAAATCTATACCCTGCGCCTGTAAATAACCGCTTAATAAAGCTTCCAATTCATGCATTACTTCCTGGCTCTTCATTTCCCCTCCTTACCAAGCAAGATATCTTTTGCCTGGCGCACAACCGACTCCGGAGTATCAATGATCTTTGAATTATCTTTACGCACCTTCAACTCGATCGTGTTTTTCTTAACCGATTCTTTTCCGATAATGACCTGCAGCGGTACACCGATCAGATCGGCATCCTTGAATTTTACCCCGGCGCGTTCATCCCGGTCGTCAAAAAGCACATCCACTCCGCTTGCCTTCATATCCCGATACACTCCGTGAGCGAATTCCATGATCTTAGGGTCGGTGATATCCAACGGTAAAACGACTAATTGATAGGGGCTTACCTCACGCGGCCAAACGATCCCGGATGGGTCATGATTCTGTTCAATAATGGTCGCGATAAGCCGTGAAACGCCGATACCGTAACATCCCATGATGATCGGCCGCTCTTTACCCTCGGCATCGATAAAATGAGCGCCCAATGCCGCGCTGTATTTGGTCCCTAATTTAAAAATATGCCCGATCTCAATAGTATTGACTTTTTCTGCCTGAGTATTACAGTGCGGGCAAGAAACGCTCTCCCCCTTAAAAGCCATCGCGCGTTTACATGAGGGGCATACCAAAACGACATCTTCCCCCATTGACGCAGGCACCATGAATTCGTGTGAGACCTTGCCTCCCATGACGCCTGAATCGGCTTCCACGGCGACAATATCCAAACCGCAGCGCTTAAAGATCCTTATATATGCTTCATACATCGCCTTATAGTTTATATCAAGCCCGGCGTCATCTTTATCAAAGCTGTAGGCGTCTTTCATGATAAATTCACAGGCGCGCACCAATCCAAAACGGGGGCGTATTTCATCACGGAACTTTGTCTGTATCTGGTATAAAACCACGGGAAGCTGACGGTATGAAGAAGTATGATTTTTCACCAGATCCGTGATCACCTCTTCATGGGTCGGCCCCAGGCATACATTACGGCCCCGGCGGTCGACAAAGCGGTACATGACATCAGCGATATCTTTATCCCTGCCTGATTTCACCCATAGATCAATCGGCTGCAAGGCCGGAAGCAGGAGTTCCGCAGCTCCACATGAATTCATTTCCTCCCGTATGATCTTTTCGATATTATCAAGCGCTTTTAGGCCCAGAGGAAGATATGAATACACCCCCGCCATGAGCATCCGCGCGATACCGGCGCGCAGCATCAGCTGATGGCTGACCGATTCAGCTTCCTGGGGCGTTTCTTTGATTGTGGGAATAAAAGCCTTTGACCAAAACATATTTTCTCCGCTACGTGTCTTTTCGGAAGATCTCTTCCGAAAGAATGATCCCGCGCTTCTTAAACTCATGAAAACATTCCGGGACAATACCGGTCGCAAACCACCTGCCGCTGACAACACCCGTCACGTCATCTGTTGCATCGATCTCATACTTAAAGATATCTTCTACCACTACCTCTTTATCATGTAATCCCCGGATTTGGGCGATACGCGTGATCTTGCGTGAACCATCGTGCAGCTGTTCCTGCTGTACCACCAGGTCAACGGAAGCCGCGATCTGCCGATGGATAGCTTCGATACTGATCGCCAACCCTGAAGTAATGATCAATGTTTCCAGGCGGTAAATAACATCCTGGGGAGAATCAGCGTGCAATACCGCCAGTGACCCCTGATGCCCTGAACACATCGCCTGCAGCATATCCAAGGCTTCAACACCGCGTATTTCACCCAGGATGATCCTATCCGGGCGCATACGCAGAGAATTGCGGAAAAGATCCCTGATCGAGACCTCTCCTTTGCCTTCAATATTCGGGACACGGCTCTCCAGGCGCACCACATGCTCCTGATTCAAGCGTAATTCAGCGGTATCTTCAATAGTGACGATCCGCTCATCATTGGCGATATAGGAAGAAAGAACGTTGAGCGTCGTGGTCTTTCCAGAACCGGTCGCTCCCGAAAAGATGATATTAACCTTTGCCTTTATGCACGCGATCAGAAAATCAGCCATCCGGGTATCCAAGGTCGCTTTCTGCACAAGGTCCTCGATCTTACTGATCTCTTTAAGGAATTTCCTGATGGTCATTACCGGCCCGTCTAAAGCAAGCGGGGCGATAATAATGTTGACCCGCGAGCCGTCTTTCAAAGAAACATCCGTAAATGGATACGACTCATCGACACGCCTCCTGGTCGGCGTCAATATTTTATGCACCAAAGCCATCAATTGATGCTCATCATCAAAGGCGACATTCGCCAATTCAGTCTTACCGCTGCGCTCTATATATATCTTTTTGGGGCCGTTGATCATGATCTCGGTGATCGAGGGATCTTTGAGTAAACTATCGATCGGGCCAAATCCCATACATTCGTCAATGATCTCGTTTACGATCCGTAAGCGTTCCTCGGTGGAGATCACCGAATGCTCACGGCTGATAAGTTCTTCCAGGATCTGGTTGACCACACGCTCCAATTCTTTGCCGTCGAGCTTTTCCTTGGAGAATAAACTGGCAAAATCAGAAATCAGTTTTTGACGGATCTTCTCTTTGAATTTCTTGATCATACGCGGATAATAAGGATATGCTCCTTACCTCTTTGAGATTTCTTTTAATAATGCCTCAACGCAGCGTTCAGGCGAGATCTTTTTAACCGATTTCCCCTGTTTAAATAAAAGGCCTTCTTTCTTGCCGAAAGCTATGCCGATATCAGCTTCCTTGGCTTCTCCCGGCCCATTGACCACGCAGCCCATCACGGCAATACGCATCGGCTTATCTATCGAAGCCTTGAAAGCCTTTTGGTGCAAAGCTCTCTCTAAGTCATTAACGACCTTCAAAAGGTCTACTTCACACCTGCCGCACGTCGGACAGCTGACGATCTGCGGCCCGAACGAACGCAATCCGATAGATTCCAGGATACATTTTGCTACTTTGACTTCTTGTGCGGGAGCGTCAGTCAAAGATATCCTCATTGTATCACCAATCCCCTCTAATAGCAAAGACGCTGTTGCAATACTCGAAGTGATCATCCCCTGCAAAGGCAAACCCGTTGCCGTTACCCCGATATGAAACGGATAATCGCAAACTCCCGCCATTAAACGGTAAGCTTCAAGCGTATCCAGCATGAGAGACGCTTTCAAAGAAACCACGATATCAGAAAACCCCATCTTTTCTATCATCCTGATATACGTAAGGGCGCTCTGCACCATACGCACAGGCACACGCAGCGAGCGGCGTTGCGTTTTTTGAGGAAGCGATCCGGAATTCAAACCTACCCGGATAGGGATATGGGCGGATTTTGCCGCAAAGACAACATCCCGCACCTGCTCTTTTTTATAAATATTGCCCGGATTAAGCCTGATCTTATCAGCGCCGCTTTCGATAGCCGCCAAAGCCAGTCTCCAGTCAAAATGGATATCGGCAACCAAAGGGAGAGCGATCTTTTCCCTGATCAGCCGGATAGCGCGCGCATCAGCGTCATCTTTGACCGCGACCCGAATGATCTCACAACCGGTATCCTGCAATACCCGGATCTGCGCAACCGACGCTTCAACATCAGCGGTCCGGCATTTTACCATCGATTGAATGGCAACAGGATGCTTACCGCCTATTGATACATTCCCGATCTTGACCACTCGTGTCTTACGCCTTTTCAATTTCATAGCGATACCCTTATTATTGAAAGAGTTTTACGATCCTTTCGCCGAACAGCCTGACGATATCATTATAGGTGACCACAACCACCAGCATGATTAACAAAGCAAAACCGGCTTGCGTAACCACCCGTTCTAATTTCGCGCTGACCGGCTTTCCTTTGAGCTTTTCGATGAATAACAAGAAAATATGCCCCCCGTCCAATACCGGGATAGGCAATAAATTAAAAATACACAAACTAATGCTGATGGTCGCCATAAAATGGATGATCGCGATAATACCCAACTGGGCGACTTTTGAAGTAATATAAAACATGCCGAGCGGCCCGGTTACCGATTCACGCATCGACATCTGCCCCGTCAGCATCCGCCAGATCGCGTTATACGTCAGCACCGTCAGATCCCAGGTTTTCTCTAAGGCAAAACCGGCAGACGTAAAGAAACCGTGCCTGACGATCTCCGTATTATCCGACGGCGTAATACCGATCAAGCCGACGGTATGCTTCTTGCCGAGCAGGTCATCTGTTGATTTCTCTTTTATACTGACAAGAAATGTATAGGGGCTGCCATTACGCACAACAGAGAGCTTGACTTTCACGGCTGATTTCTTGCGCTGCACAATATTCTGGAGGTCCTCCCAGAAATGGACCGCCTGGCCGTCTATCGCGATGATGGAATCTCCTGTCATGATACCGGCATCTTTGGCACCATATCCTTCCAAAACTGTGCCGACGGTACTCGTGAGCTTCGGATAACCGGCGACAAAAATAAACCAAAAACATAAGAACCCCAAGACATAATTCAACAGCGGCCCGAAGAAAATGATCTGAAAACGCCCGCCCGGTGGCTGCGAGAAATATTCATCAGGCGCACCTTTGCGGTCTTCCTGGCTGTCGCCGGCCATTTTGACATATCCGCCTAAGGGTATCGCGCAAATGCTATACTCGGTATCTTTGCCTTTATGGGTGAACAGGACCGGACCAAAACCCACGGCAAACCGCTCGACCTTGACCCCCCGCTTCTTAGCCGCGATAAAATGCCCGAACTCATGGACAACGATCAAAATACTGATAACTAAAATAAAAACAATCGTTGAAATCATCTTTGTATGACCTTTCTCGCCTCTGCCCTCGCCCAGGAATCAGCATGCATAATATCGCTCAGGGAAGGCTCGGCAACAGCGCGATTGCGGGATAAAACTTTTCCGACAACCGCAGGTATCCCGTTAAATGTTAAGTTCCCGTTAAGGAATTCTTCGACACAAACCTCATTGGCAGCGTTCAAGACGCACGGAGCAGTGCCGCCATCATGCGCAGCCCGATACGCTAAAGCCAAACAGGCGAATTTCTTTACATCAGGCGCGGTAAAATTCAAACTCTTTATTTTTACCAGATCTAACCCCCCGAGCGAAGTTTTGAGCCGTTTTGGATACGTAAGGGCGTATTGTATCGGAATACGCATATCGGCAATTGAAAGCTGAGCCATCACGACTCCGTCGATAAATTCAACCATCGAATGAATGATCGATTCCGGATGAACCACAACCTCCACCTCGTGGGCCTTCAGGCCGAACAAACTCATAGCCTCCAAGACCTCCAGGCCTTTATTCATCAATGTCGCGGAATCGACTGTTATCTTCCTGCCCATCTTCCAGCGCGGATGGGACAAGGCCTGAGAGACTGAGATTTTCTTTAATTGTTCTCCGGTAAAATCCCTGAACGGCCCTCCTGAAGCGGTAAGGAAGATCCGCCGGAGAGCATTGCGCTCCTGCCCTTCTAAACATTGCCAGATCGCCGACTGTTCGCTGTCAATAGGGATGATCGCGGTATTATTCTTTCGGGCCAGGTCCATAATAAGTTTACCCGCCATGACCAACGCCTCTTTATTCGCCAAAGCTATTTGTTTATGATTGTCAAGAGCGCTTATCACCGGAAGAAGCGCTTCCGCGCCACTGACCGCCATAACCACCATATCGACGAGCTTATTTTTACAGATCTCTGTTAAACCCGCTGTACCGATAAAAAGCCTCGGGCTCCTGCCGATCCGGGCCTTCAAAGCAACCCCCGAAGCTTCGTCAGTAACGCAAATCATTTCCGGAGAGAACTCGCGTATCTGCCGGCATAAAAGATCGATATTAGAATGAGCGCTTAATGCGGCCACGCGAAAACGCGGCTGGTGCCGGCGGATCACCGCGAGCGTATTCTGCCCGATTGAGCCGGTTGAGCCTAAAAGCGCGATTCGTTTCATAAGTCGTTATAGTAATGTAATGCTTAAATAAAAATAAAAGGCCGGAGCGGTAAAAAGCAGGCTATCAATTAAATCCAAGACGCCGCCTATACCCGGGATAATATTCGAAGAATCCTTGACCTGGCAATCACGCTTCATCAATGATTCAGAAAGATCCCCCAACTGACCCAACGCTCCTAAGAATACGCCGAGAAAAACAAGGTGCCCATAAGAAAACGGCAGGAATACTTTTAAAGCAACTGCAGCGGCAGTACTAAAGCCCAACCCTCCTATCGCGCCCTCAACAGATTTCTTAGGGCTGATCCGCGGAATAAGCGGAGTATGCCCAAAACGGCTGCCTACTAAAAAAGCCCCGATATCTCCCAGTTTGGTAATAATAATAAGCGCCGCCAGAAGCCATACCCCATTGGGCAAATACCTGATCTTCACGAAAAAGCTGCCGAACCACGCTACATACAGTATGCCGAAGACCGTCGTGGAGATATCGACGATCGTGCCGGAATGCTGCCGGCGTTTAAGCTGCATAATGATCAAGAATAATAACGCTACAACAATAAAAAAAAGCTCCCAGGTCTTGGTCGGTTCAAAACGAAAGGCGATCGATAACGGGATCACCGCCCCCATACCGATACCAAAATACTTATAAATACGCACGCCTTTGTTTTCCAGCATGCCAAAGAACTCATAAAGGCCGATAATGATAACCGCAGTCGCCATGAGGCCGCAGAGCCAATCGATTATCAAGAGCATTACCGTGCCAACGATCAATATAATTGTGCTTAATGTCCTTTTAACAACCATACCCATATCTCACTTTTGTGATAAAATTGGATAGCAAACAAAAAGGAGCGGTTACTTCTTTTTATCGCCAATGGCGCCAAACCGGCGATGGCGCTTCTGGTATTCCTCGATCGCCTCAATTAAATCTTTCTTCCGGAAATCAGGCCAATATTTCTTAACAAAATACAGTTCCGCATACGAAAGCTGCCAGAGGAGGAAATTACTCAAGCGCATCTCCCCGCTCGTACGGATAAGAAGGTCGGGATCAGGCAAACCCGCAGTATAAAGGTGTTCCTGGAATTTCTCTTCATCGATCGCATCTATATCCAACGCCCCTTTTTTAACATCGCAGGCGATACTCTTAACAGCGTCGATAATTTCACGCCGGGATCCATAATTAACCGCCAACGCTAAAATGAGCCCGCCATTATTTTGTGTCTTACGCTCCGCTTCTTTGATCTTGGACTGTAAGTATCCCGGGAAAGGGTCATCTTTACCGATAAGCTTAAACCTGATATCGTA
>CAZPNW010000072.1:0-4155 GCA_964588175.1 uncultured Planctomycetales bacterium | reverse complement strand
GCCATGAACGGCAAAGGCGCATCTATCGCTGAATCAGGTATCCAGCTGTGAAACGGCATACTCCCTGCTTTAGCAATAGCCCCGATCATCAACAATACGAACGCGAGGCTTCCTATCGCGCTTGAAGGAATTAATATATCAGATATCTTTAATGTCCCGGCCAGATGCCCTGTCAAACCGATACCTGCCATCATGCAAAGGTCTGATATGCCGACAATGATCAATGCTTTTACCGCGGTTTTATAAGCGCCTTTATTTCCAATCGCGATCATGCCGAAGAGCGTCAAAAGCAACCCTTCCCAGAAGAACAATAAGAGAATAAGGTTATCTGCCAACACCGCGCCATTAACAAAAGCAAGAGAAAGCAACAGATACGCGTAAAACTGGTTCAATTTATCCTTATTACGCATAAAACTCATTGAATATAAAGAGATTAAGAAGCCAAAGAACGCGGCAGCCAGCAGGATAAATCCGCTGAAATGATACAGCCTCAGGGAAAACTCCATGCCAAAGCCTGCCCAGGGCAAAGAGACAACAATATCCTGTTTAAACAATAAAACAGCTAACAAAAAGTTAAAAGCGGTCGCGGCAAAAGTAATAAGCTCCTTGATTCCCGGGGCTCTCCTCAAGGCAAGTACGAGTAAACCGCAAAATAAAGGTATATATATAGGTAAGAATATCAAATTATTTGTCATTTCTGCATCACCAGCATCTGTTGGACAACATTTGCTACAACCTGATTAGGATAATAAATAAAGATCCCGCCGGCCAAAGACAAAACCGCCAGCAGCACGACACAAAAAACCATCACCGGATCCCCTTCTTTTGCCTCTTTGGACTTAGCTTCTCCTAAGAAAACCATAGTAAATACTCTCGAAAGATAAAGTATCGTTAAGATGGCTCCGATCAAAAATATGCCCGCAAGAAAAAGATGCCCGCCTTGTAAGGCTCCCGCAATAACCATATATTTACAGAAAAACCCGCCAAAAGGAGGAATACCCATAACTGAGAACGCGCAAAACAAGAAAGACATCGCGGTTAAAGGCATCGTTTTTGCCAAACCGCCCAATTGAGTGATATCTTTGACCTTTGTATTTTGCTCCACGATACCCGCGCATAAGAACAACCCCGCCTTGGCAAGCCCGTGCATCAAAATATACAACAATCCTCCGGCAATACCTACTTCATTGCCAATGGCAAGCCCCAGGAAAATAAAGGCTATCTGGCTGATCGTCGAATACGCAATGATCCTTTTTAAATCAGTATCAACTAACGCCGCGGCCGCGGAAATGATAGCGCTGATACCCGCAATAAAAGGAACCACCCAATGCCAATAATCAACGAGCGGGATAGTTACCACAAACAGACGGGTGAAAGCGTAAACGCCGATCTTAACCAGGACTGCCGCGTGCAGCAGCGCGGTCACCGGTGACGGAGCGACACCGGCGTCAGGCAGCCAGGTATGAAAAGGCAACGTCGCTGATTTGGAAAATATCCCTACCAGGATCAATCCAACGGCAAGCGCAGAAACCGGCTCCAGCTTAAAACGTTCATGGATGACCGCAAGGTCAAACGAGCCGGTTTGTTGATAGATCAACGCGAATCCCAGTAACATCATCAGAGCGCCGAATACCGTAATTAAAAACGATTTATCCGCCTTGAGAACATCGGTTTTTGCCCTGAAGAACCCTATTAACCGCCAACTTGCCAGCGCGGTCATTTCCCAGAAAATATAAAGGAAGATCAAATTACCCGCGTATATAAGCCCCATCATCGAACCAAGGAACAAAACTACCATCATATAATACTCATTTTGGTTCTCATAATGGCTGATATACCCAAAGGAATATATGACAATGATCGCGCTGATCAAGGAAGACACTACCGCCATAAAAACAGCCAACGCATCAACATAAAAAACAAGATTAAAACCCAAAGGCAGGATACGGGTAGAAATAAGGGTTTTCCCGCTTAAGACAAAAGGCGCCAGAGAAAAAGAAATAGCCAGAGGAAACAGGACAAGCAGCAACGCCAGTATATTTCTTACTGGTTTAGAAAACTTACCGGCCAACGGTAATATAAAAGCCCCTATTAAAGGGGCCAGAACTGCTGATAGTATCATGTTATTAATACGCCGCTTAAAAAGCCGCTAAAAATGAAAAAGTCTTCTAGCATATTCCACCAGAAGACATCTTTGTCTATAGCTTAGTTCTATGTTAGTTGACTCGCTTATCACGAATTCTATTCAATAAATCTACCATAAACTCATGAATTTGTCAAATAAAATAACGCGCCTGTGGTTCGACGCGCCGATAATGTAACTCGGGCTTGCTCACCATTACTCCCAGAATATGCTAAAATATAACATAAAATAACGCGCCTGACAGGAATTAAGCTCCACAAATCTTTATTCAACGCAATCCTCCGAAGCTACACCGTAGCTTTACCTGTCGATTAGCGAAGGAGGACGAACCTCAACCGAGTATTAAATAAAATACGCGCCTGACAGGAATCGAACCTGTAACAACTTGCTCCGTAGGCAAGTGCTCTATCCAATTGAGCTACAGGCGCATTAACTTACTTATCTCCGCCCTATGGTGAGTCCTTCGACGCACTTCGTTTGCTCAGGATGCTGAGCTTGTCGAAGCACAAGCCCCGCAGGGGCGCGTCGAACCACAGGCGTATGAATTTCCCTATTTTTTAATTATCAGAAATTCACCCCGAGTTTCCCCGGGTTTTAAACATAAGAAACGAGGGGTAAGGATTCTTTAGAGAAACTTAATTATACCTATTTTTCACTTAACTGTAAAGCAGGATTTTCTACGGCCTGCTTTTTATATTCATGGCTGAAGGTATCATTTACCTTAATATACGGGCTGCCTGGCTGGAAAGAATAAGAATAGCTTGCTCTTATTTGGGATCTTTAAATTTTATGGCCTTAACAATATGCTCAAATGCCGCATTAAACCTGGAAAATTCTTTGTCCACATTCTGATACCTGATAGTATAAAATTTATCATTGATCTTCACCAGCACTATTTTTTCCTGGATGGAGGCCAACTGAGCATCCGTGCTATAGAATTTATCCAACATTTTATACGATATCACCAAAGTAACGGCATCCTGGCCTAAAGCCTGTGCCTTTGCGCGCGAGAGTACCTTCATATCCTTAAGTTTCTTTCTTTTCTCCAGCAGATCATCCGCAAAAGCTTCAAGACTCGACGCTTGGGGCTTTAGTGGAGCACTCTCCTGCACCATAAACACAATGCCGGCTTTAATCGATTTATCTTTTCTCTCCGGTTCATAGAAAGTGACCTGCGCGTAACTCCCCTTTGCCCCCCGGCTTTCGCTGAACATCCAGCCGGAAATATAGTCCATAGTAACATTTAATTCCGTGTCTTTGCTGGAGTATTTTTCATATTTCAAGTTTCCAGAACATCCATAAAAAGTAACCATAGAGATCACTCCTATCACGAAAAGACTATTTTCTATACCTTTCATTATTTTCTCCTGGCAATCAATATTCCGGTAACATTTGGCCGGCATAGACAAACCGGATCGTGTCTTTCATAAAATCTTCGCCCTGCGCATACGCGGATGCCCAGTTATCCATATTCGTATCCGTCTTATCTCCTTTTATTTCATTCCACACCAATATCATACTTTCAAAAGCATTATATTCCTGATCAATAGAATTCCCCGGGATATGCAGGTCAGCTAAAGTAAGTTCGGGATGAAGTGCTAAAGTGCTATCGATCCATTCTTGTGAATTATAATCGTAATCCGCATGTGTCGCTTCGTGAGCAATAAGGGATGCAATCGCTTCATCAGGGGTCCCGGACTGAAGGTCCTGATTTACATATATGGTATTATGTACTATCCCCCACCAAAAAGCCAGGGCACCCGACGCACCATACTGGGCAAAATCATCAAATATCACTGAGATAGCTTCAGCTTGGATCAAAGCATATTCATCTGCGCCGGAGACTGAACTCTGTAATAAATTTAACGCTATTGAAATACTGGCGCTTACTGCAGGACTTCCCTCACCGTCATCATCAGAGCCGTCATCAGCACCGCCGCCTCCACCGCCCGAACCTCCTCCCCCTCCGGAACTACCGCCTCCACCGCCGCTGCTCCCCCCGCCGCTGGTAG
>CAZPNW010000071.1:0-6064 GCA_964588175.1 uncultured Planctomycetales bacterium | reverse complement strand
AGGCGTGTTCTTAAGAAGCTCTTACCGGAGATACCGGTAAGCCTTTATCATGAACGCTTAATTATACGCCGCGTTTATCTTAATATACTCAGGGCTTAGATCTGAAGTATAAACAGTAGCTTCAGCGTTTCCCATAGAGAGGTTTACTTCTACATGGATATCTTTTTTCTGAAGCGGCCCCAACTTTATTTTTAACCCTTTTTCCGTAACGGCAACGCCGCTTGCCCCGACACTTGCGGCAACCCTGCCAAAATTAGGGTTACACCCGTACATCGCTGTTTTGAATAAATTTGAATTAGCGATCGCTAAAGCGCACTTACGGGCGTCAGAGAAATTACGGGCGTTTTTAACGTGAATTCTGATGAATTTCGTCGCTCCTTCAGCATCACGGACGATCATCTGCGCCAATTCCAGGCAAACAAGGCGCAGGGCTTCGCAAAAGAGAACGAAATCCTTCGATCCCCTGCCTGCAGGATTTGAAGATTTCAGGTCAATAAGTTTATTCTCACCGGCAGCGTTCGCTAAAACTATGACCGTATCATTGGTACTCATACAACCGTCAACCGTGATACAATTAAAAGAGCGCGCTACCGCCGCTTTTAACGCTTTATCCAATGCGCGGCAGGTTATGTTGGCATCAGTCGTGATAAACGCAAGCATCGTTGCCAGGTCGGGGGCGATCATTCCCGCTCCTTTAGCGATCCCGCACAATCGAACGCGTTTATTCCCGATCTTTAGATCGACGGTGACTTCTTTAACGAACGCATCCGTAGTCATAATAGCGCGCGAAGCCCGCGTGATCCCCTGCACCGTCAAGCCACGCACCAGTTCAGCCGCAGCATTCTTTATTTTATTGACAGAAAGTTGTTTTCCGATAATACCCGTGGAATTGACCAATACGCTTTCTTTTCTGATACCGAGTTCATCGGCTAAAATCTGCGCGGTACTTTCCGCTGCTGCAAGCCCTTTTTTCCCGGTAAAACAGTTCGCGTTACCGCTATTGACAATGATCGCCTGGTGTAAGCCCATCTTCTTCAAGTGATCCTGGGTCAAGAGAACGGGCGCTGCCTTAATTTTATTGGTAGTAAAACAGGCACTGGCACGAGCAGGCACATGAGAATAGATCAGCGCCAGATCAGGCTTTCGGGACTTTTTCAGCCCGCAGGCAAGGCCGTGGGCGCTAAAACCAGCGGGGAGAACGGCTTTTCTGTATATTTTCATCATGAGGTAAAAAAAACTATAATGCGGTTCTTTCAGGGAACTTGTACATAATATTTAAATTCTGGACAGCCTGGCCTGAAGCCCCTTTTATAAGATTATCGATAGCGGCAATAATGATGATCATATCGCCATCGGCTTTAATCCCGATATCGCAGAAATTTGTCCCGACAACATCTTTAAGCGCGGGGAATAAACCGGCTTCTTTGATCCGGACAAACGGTTCTTTCTGGTAAAACTTCCTGTAGAGCGAAAGCAGATCTTGAGTGATCTTCACGGCATTCCTGGTGCGAATATACATTGTTTCAAGTATCCCGCGTTTCAATGGCAAAAGATGAGGCACAAACGTAAGCCTTACTTTCTTTTTTGAGAGATTCGATAACACCTGGATTATCTCAGGGGCATGCTGATGCATATTGACTTTATAGGCACGGAAATCGTCGGTGACCTCGGAAAAAAGATATTCGGGGCTTAATTTCTTGCCGGCTCCGGAAACACCGGATTTAGCGTCAATGATGATAGAACTTGTATCAATGGAATTGATGGCGATGATCGGCGCTAAGCCTATGATCGCGGCAGTCGGATAACAGCCCGGATTAGCGACAAGAGAAGCGTTCTTGATCTTCTGCCGGTATAACTCCGGTAAACCATAAACCGCCCCTTTAAGATTTGCTCTATCTTTATGTGAAACCTGGTAGTATTGTTCATATATATCCGTATCTTTAAAACGATAATCAGCGCTTAAATCGATCACCCGTTTGCCCGCTTTCAACAATTTCGGGACGAAATCCATGGAAACGGTATGCGGCAGAGCCAGAAATACCAGGTCACAATCATCAATGAGGGCATCGACATTGAGCTTATTGCACATAAGCCCGATACGCCCTGAAAACTTAGGAATGATCTCGGAGATAGGTTTTAACCGGTCAGCACTTGCGGAAACATTGGTGATCCTGACTTCAGGATGTCTTAAAAGGATAGCAATTAATTCTTCGCCCGTATAACCAGTTGCACCTGCAATACCAACATTAATCATCGACGCTCCTTTACCAGAATTTTATCTTCTCCGGCGGGATAATCACTATGTTGAATATTTTATATTAAAATCATTCGATAGTCAAGAATTTTCTCGTCGGGAGCAAGAGGTGTAAAAATAAAAAATCCCGCACTTACCGAGCGGGATTCTTTTGCTGCTGAATCTATAAGTCTTACTTTTAGGCCGTTACCTCTTTGTCCACTGGAAGCGTTTGCGAGCGCCCTTCTGTCCGAACTTCTTGCGCTCCTTCATGCGGGGATCCCTGGTTAAATAACCGTTCTTACGCAGCAGATCTTTCAATTCAGGTTCAGCGGCTATTAACGCTCTTGAGATACTATGGCGAAGCGCCCCTGCCTGTCCCGCAAGCCCGCCGCCGCAAATATTAGCGCTCACGTCATACTTGTTCAAGGTATTCGTGACCCGCAAAGGCTGTTTGATAATGATGCGGTCGGTCTCACGAGAGAAATATTTATCACAGGGCATATCATTGACCATGATCGTGCCTTTCCCCTGGGTCAAGTAAACACGCGCTATCGCTTCTTTACGTCTTCCAACTAAGATTTTAGTGATATGTTCCATTATATTTCCTTAAAATACAAGTACTTCTGGTTTTTGAGCTTTATGCGGATATTGATCACCAGCATAAACTTTAAGCTTCTTAAACATTTTTCTTCCCAACGGCCCCTGTGAAAGCATCCGCTTTACCGCTAATTTTACAACTGTTTCAGGCTTCTTGGCAAACATGGTATCCATTCCGACTTCCCGTAACCCATTCGGATAACCGGAATACCTGAGGTACACATTCTGTTGTAATTTTTTCCCGGTTACTTTGATCTTGGCGGCATTGATAACAATGACCCCGTCACCTGTGTCTAAATGCGGAGTAAACATCGCTTTATGCTTGCCCCGGAGAACACTGGCGATCCTGGAAGCCATCCTGCCCAAAGTTTTATCCTGGGCATCGACCAAATACCATTTTCTTTTGATATCTTCTTGTTTAGGGATGTATGTTGTTTTCATAGAATAAGAAGTTTAACATACAATTAGAATTTGTCAAATGTTTTTTTTATTTTTTTTTTATCCAGTTCAATCGCTCGAAAAAACAGGGATGCATAAACATCCTGTTACGCTCCTGCACATACGCAGGTTTATCCTCTGGCAGCTTCAAGAAGTTTTTGCGTATATTCCTGGCGAGGATGCGAAAAGATCTCAGCTGTTGCCTGCTGTTCGACGATCATCCCCTGCCGCATCACGATAACAGTATCGGTAATATTTTTTATGACCCCCAGGTTATGCGATATCAAACAATAGGTCAGCTTTAATTTTATTTTGAGCGCAACGAAAAGGTCGAGAAGCTTGGCCTGTATGGTCAAATCAAGGCTTGACAGAGGCTCATCGAGCATAATGAATTTCGGCTCGCAGGCAAGGGCGCGCGCGATGCAAATTCGCTGCCGCTGCCCTCCGGAAAACGCGGCGGGAAACCTGCCGTGCATATTTTCCTGGAGGCCGACCATCTTCATTAATTCGAAAACCCTTTCTTTTATATACTTGCGCGGCAGGAGCGCGTGGATCAAAAGAGGTTCGGCGATCGCATCAAAAACGCGCATTTTCGGGTCCAGGCTATTATAAGGATTTTGAAAGATGATCTGCACGTCTTTACGCAAATTACGGACCTTCCGGTCATGAAAGACCACCTCACCGCTGGTCGGCGGGATTAATTTCAAGATTATTTTTGCCAAAGTCGTTTTCCCGGAGCCGGACTCTCCCGCGATCCCGACAGTCGCAAACTCATTGATGGCAAAACTGACATTTTTAAGGGCATGCACGACTCCCGTATCTCCCAGCAGCAGGCCGCCTTCAACCTTAAAATCCTTGTAAATATTTTTGACTTCGAGTATGTTTTCCATAAAAGGCTTATGACAATTCAAATCCTTCCGATCTTTTCGTAAGCGCTGATCAATTCTTTTGTGTGAAAATGTTTTGGGTCTTTAAAGATGCTTTGCGTTGGAGCTACTTCAACCATCTTTCCCCGGTACATCACTGCCACCCGGTCGGCGATACGGCGTGCTATCGAAAGGTTATGCGTTATAAAAAGCAGCGAAAATCCTAATTTTTCCTTAAGCATGGTCAACAGCTGAAGGATTTCAGATTCTATCGTGACATCCAGCGCCGTAGTAGGTTCATCGGCGATCAAAAGCTTAGGATGACTTGCCAGGCTCATAGCGATAAATGCCCGTTGATTCATCCCCCCGGACAGCTGATGCGGATAAGAAGATGCGACCCTGCGGGGATCAGGGATCCGGACATCTTCCAGTAATTTCAGTGTTTGGGCAGCTGCCTCTTGTTTTGTCGCTTTTTTGTGCAGGACAATAGCTTCACGGATCTGGTCGCCAACAGAATATACGGGATTCAAATAACTTGACGGTTCCTGGAATACATACGAGATATCTTTACCTCGAAGAGCGCGTAAAGTTTGATCATCAATGGCCAAGAGGTCCCTGCCATCAAAGATAATACTGCCGCCGGTCACCCTGCCATTCGCAGGTAAAATACGCGTAAGAGCGAGTGCTGAAACAGTCTTACCTGACCCCGATTCACCGGCAAGAACAACAACTTCTCCATAGCCTATATCAAGGTCAAGGCCGTCAACTGCGGTAATGACCTGTGGGCCCAAATAAAAATTGACCCTCAGTCCCCGTATCCTCAAAAGGTTTTCCATTAGTTTTAACCGCCCATTTTCTGTTTTAATCCTTCAGCAATGAAATTAAACCCCAGGATCGTCAACAATATCGCCGCACCGGGAAAAAGCGTTATCCACCAGGCAATGCCGAGAGTTGATTTCGATTCGATCAGAATATTCCCCCAACTGGGTACCGGAGGCTGTACACCTAAGCCGAGAAAACTCAACCCCGACTCTAAAAGTATAGCGGCGGCAATGCCTAAGGTAGCATTAACTAAAACAGGCCCGAGAGCATTAGGGATCAAATGTAAAACTATTATTCTGGCATGCGTTGCCCCTAAGGCGTGTTCAGCCTGGATAAACTCTCTTTCTTTAAGTGAAAGTATTTCCCCCCGGATAAGGCGCGCAGGCCCCATCCAGCTGGTTAAACCGATTATCACCATAATATTAAAGATTGACGATTCAAGGAATGCCACAGCAGCTAAAAGCAGGAAAAAAGTCGGAAAACAAAGTATGATATCGGTAAAACGCATGATACAAGCATCTATAAACCCTCCGTAAAACCCCGCCACTGAACCTAAAACGACCCCCAGCAGGGTAGCGATCCCTACGGCGATCAAGCCGATCGTCAAAGAGATCCGGGCTCCATACATCATCCTGCTCAAAATATCCCTTCCCAGGCTGTCTGTGCCTAACCAGTGCTCACTTGACGGAGCCATGAGCATATGAGCCTGGTTCATTTCTGATGGTTTATACGGGCTCAAGAACGGCGCTAACACAGCGATTATGGTAAAAAAACCTATAAGTATAATCCCAACGATCAATGTTTTATTCATGCTGCCCTTATTTTTTGTAGCGGATCCTTGGATCGACATACGCATAGGCGATGTCGGCCATGAGATTACCGGCCATGGTAAGTACCGCGCCCAAAACAACTTCTGCCATGATCAAAGGATAATCACGCATCATGACAGCTTCATAAAAAAGCCTCCCGATGCCGGGTAATGCGAATATCGATTCAAAAATGACACTTCCGCCTAAAAGCCCGGGTATCGATAACCCGATAATGGTCACGATAGGAAGTATAGCGTTACGCAAAGCGTGTTTATAGATCACCGCGCGTTCAGGCA
>CAZPNW010000070.1:0-5351 GCA_964588175.1 uncultured Planctomycetales bacterium | reverse complement strand
CTTCACGTATTTCTCATTCGGCGCCAAGCTATTAATACGCATTAAATTCCAGGCGATCTTAAGATTATGGCCTATGACCGCCCTGTTCTGCTGCCAACCCCAGGTCTGATCATGGCTCCAGTCCTCGGAAAAACGCTCGTTGACAAAAGGGCTGTTTTCATAATCAGGAAAATATTTAGTGATACAATCGGCAGTATAAACCAGGAAATCCTTATATTTTTCTTCTCCGGTAGCCAGCCATAAATTGATCAGGTAGGCAGGGGCATGGTCGCCGACTGAATTCCAATTCTTACAGGCGCGGTTTCTCCCCAAAGATTCGCTTCGGGGATTAAGGCTGATCGGATCGATATGGGAAAAATAACCTTCCTTTTCTTTATCGAGGAAAAAACGATCGAAGAGATCGATGGTCATCTTGATATCTTTCATGATCGCGGGGTCGCCGGTAATACGATATGTCTGCGTCGGGCCTGCCAGGGCGTAGATCTGCTCATACATGGGGATCGCGTCATAATCGTCCCCAAACTCTGAAGCAAAGATCTTATGCTCGCGCTCATGCTTAACGTCAATGCCATGATACCAATAGACGATATTCTCTTCCGTATCGTAGAAACGCATATGGTCGCGCAAATACTGGGTCCCTTTTTCAGCGGCCTCTAAAAAGCGGTCCTCGCCGGTAAGTAAAAACGCGGAAGCCATACCGTAAACCATACGGGAGATGGTATCTGTTTCCTGCCGGTGGTCTTTCTTGCGTTCCCCGGTCAAAGACAGCATCGTCCGATACTTACTGTAATCTATACCCTCAGGCCCTCCAAACTGGGCCTTGATATAAAAATCAGCGATACTTCTTGCCTGGTTAACCCACCAGTTAGGCTCTTCAAAACGGTATTTTTCCGTGCCCTCTCCCGAGAAAATAAGCACTTTCGCTTCAAAGGTATGGCCGTTTTTTTCCGGGTAAAATATGCCGATGGTAAAAAGATACTGTCCCTGGACCAGCAATGATTCCATCTTACCGGTATAATCGCAATACCCCTCTTCCAGATTACGGGGCCCGCGCGCATAGGTAGTGGCAGTAAGCTTGACCGAAAACTCCCGCCCATCAGAAGTTTTCATGCCGAATATTCTTTTTTCACGGTCATAACTTGTTACATAGCCTGCGATTGTATCGGAAAACTCAAAATTCATCCTTTGCACGGGGAGGCCTCCTTTTTAGTGAACAGATTATTTCGGGAAATCGGTTTTGCAATAAAAAAAGCTGAGAAATGGATTATCTCAGCTTAAAATAAGGGCTTTCTTGGGATAAAGGTTTCGATTATGGGAAACATAAGATTCCTATCCAATGAACCTTCCTTTTTTGAAATACTGTGTAGTTTCAGTATTATAACATTTTTTCAGGATTTTACAACATTTTTTCTTTAGGATAAGAATGCCGGGATGGGAGCCTATAGGCGATCCGGGCTCAATGATCACCCAGTGCCCCGGCTATTTGTTTTGGCCATTGACCGCGTCTCCCGGATAAACCTTATCGGTATATGTATATATCGTATAGTATTGCGGGACATCATCCTTGGTAAACCAAGTATTATCCGGGCCTGCGCCGATATATTTCTTTATATCAACGAGCAATCCCTTGGCGCTGTATGAAAACACCTTAGTGGAAGATATTACGTCATCTGCAGTGAACCACTGGCCATCCGAACCTAAGCCATTTTGTTTAATATGATACTCCATTGCCCGGAGCAAATTCCCGGCAGGGTCATATTCAAAGCGGTGGTATTTTTCTATTTCATCGTCTTGAGTGAACCACCGGCCATCGAGGCCTTTACCCTTATATACTACATCTTTAACGATCGCGCCGGTGAGGGTATCAAACGCCGTGTAATCAAACACATTACCGTCTTTTGTATACCGTGCCACCTTCAACTTATTCCCTAAAGAGTCATAGGTATAGGCAGAGTGATACGTTTCTACATCGTCGGGAGTGAACCACAGGTCATCCGCTCCCCGGCCGTTGTAACAAATATCCTTGATCAGTTTTCCGCCTTCATCGTACACATAGGCCAGATGGTATTTGAGAGTGTCGTCGGAGGTAAACTTGACCTTATCTGTTCCTATAGTATAACATCTCTTTTCGAACGTCCTTCCCGCAGCATCATGTTCATAGGTGTAGTAGGTATAGACTTCGTCGTCTTCAGAAGATAGAGGGTTATCCTTCGAAGGGACAAACTTTACTCCTCCGGACATCTTCATCTTGATATTGGCCAGGGGTGTTTTCTCGCGCGGCAGCACAGGCGCATCAGGAGCCTCTTTGATCTCCGAAACCGCTACTTCAGGCCCCGCAAAAGCCTGATTAAAGGATACGCAGCCTATCAGCAAAAAAACACTCAGCACTAAAGTCATTTTTTTCATCCTGCAACTCCTTTTCTTGCGCGACGCTGAATTATTGAAAGATTTACTCAGTAAAGCGATGAGGAGAGTGATTAAAGGGAATTTTTCTTCCTTCTTTTGGCAACCGCCATTGTTACAGCGCCGGCACCGAAAAGCAGCATTGAGACGGGTTCAGGGACTACTCCCCGGGGATCTAAAGCATTCGTATCATACACGTGGAGGTTGAAATCATCGAAAACAACGGAGACGTTTTGATTGGCATTTACTCCCGGCAATAAGGAAAATGTTATATTAATATCATCTAGGCTGGCTGAATTATATTGACCTATCAGCAGCCATTTATTGTCGCCGCTGATCGTAGGATCGTAATAAGCCCCTTGAACCGTTGTCCCGGTCCTTATGATCCTTAAGCGGCCCTTCGTATCGTCGGTACCTACTGAATGCGCGGTATCGTTAAGAAAATCAGTCAAATAGAATTCCGCGCCGTTATTGAGACGATTAACATCACCCAGTTCAGTGCGAATACCTGCTGTTACATCGTTATCAGGGACAGGCCAGTTGTAAAGGTTATAGGTTATAGAGGCTGAAAAATCACCAGGGATGGGAAAATTGTATTTAAGACTACCTTCGCCGGGAAGATACCCTTGGGCGCCAGCGGTATATCTCATCACAATAATTTTATTAGCAGAATCGTTTGGATCGGTTATATGAGAAGCAGTAACACTCCCGGAAGACGCTAGCGTCCACCACGATGTATTAAGCCCAGCATTGAAATCTTCAAAATACGGGTATGCAGCCATAGCGCAAGGCAGGGCACATGCTGAAAAAAACACTACTAATAAGACAATGGGCAAAAAACATTTTCTCTTCATTAGCATCTCTTTTATCAGTCTTATTGAGTTAAACAAGAATAATTATGAACGCTGTTTCTTTCTCTTAGCAAAGGCCATCACTGCCCCGCCTACACCGAAAAGAAGCATTGAGATAGGTTCCGGAACAACATTGACACCCAAATACGGCCTCAATGCGGGATACTCTGTAGATTCAGAAGAGTAAAAAATATGAAAAGGGTCAAAAGGCGATTCTGTATCATCGTTAGCTAACACGAGTGTAAGCTGTTGATCGCCTGCCGTTTTCGCTGCCTGAGCAAAAGCAGTAACATCCCAGGAAACCCAACCTCCGTTATTAGGATATTGCCAACCACCTTCCGGGCCGATGAACGTAGTGGCTCCCGCGGTATTATCGCTGAAATTTGTCATGGAAGGCTCACTATCCCAGGTCATAGTTGCTTCGCTCCATTGGTTATCGGTTTCATAATAAACTGTTAGATTACCCACATCAGGGTCGTTATACTTATAAAACTCTCCAAGATGATAAGAGTCAGGATTATTAGGATAGGCCCCAGCATCATTAACTCTGTAAAGCCAAAGAGTAGCATCTGTAATATTACTTACACCACTCAGATTAAACCTAAGGTAAGTATGAGCAAATTCCGTTCCGTCAATAGCAGGAACCCAATGACCGGTATCATCAACATACGCTTGAGTATTAATAACCGGTCCAGCCCATAAACGATCATAATTATCCCCGCTCTCATCTCCCATGGCCTGATTATGGTACAAAGTATCGGTAAAAGTATCCTGCCCCGGAGAAAGTATATCTTCATAAGTCTGGCTGTACGCTTGCGCTGCAAATACAAATAGAAAGGCTAAAGTTAAAATTGTCTTTTTCATTTGTCTCTCCTCTTATTTATTTTTGAGTTTCTCGTCAAAGTCCTGAAAGAACTGCAGCAGGCTGTCATGGCCGACGAGTTTGAGCTGGCCGCCGGTAAGCTCGTAGGCATCCGCGCCGACTGAGAATTGGTCAAAAGCGCCCATATCCGACTCAGTGATAGGATGATAGAAGAATACCGAACCTATCGGCGAGTTGAATTGGAACATTGACAGGGAAGCTGCGTCTAAGGTAACAGGTTCATACGAGATAATATTGCCGATTGGAGCTTGAGGGGCCGGCCCTGATTCTGGTACAGGCTCTGGCTCCGGTTCAGGCTGCGCAGAAGGAATATTATTAAAATAAACTATGCCGGGAGCGCTCGCAACATTAATAGCATCAGGAGTAGTCTCTCCCCGGATGATACCGGTAAACGCCGCGCTGACGCCGTCAACTAAACCGTATGATACTAAATTTAAACTACCAACACCAGTGATCAACACATCCAACGGGATATCCAATGATCCGACCATTGATTCGGAATAAACTATTTCGTAATCCGGATATTCGCCTATACGTGAATATGTGCCGTCATAGATATATACATCCCCTGAAGAAGTAATATGCGGGCCTTCAATATCGCCTGCGATGATCGAACCCCCCGCATAAATATAAAGCCCTGACTCTAAACCGCTGATAGCTGCGTTCAGGAATATGTCCTGGGCAGCATCGAGAACTTCTACATTGCCGTATACCAGTCCACCTTCCGGATATTGCACAAAAATGCTTCCGGCAGTAGAACGCACGCTTATTGCCTCCAAGCCGTCATCATCGCTAAACAGGCCCGCGCTGAAATCCGGTTCCTCGGAATTACCGCAAAGCAGGTTTTCCCCTTCCAGGGTAAAATTGCTTGCTGACTGGAATGAAAAATATTCTGAAGTGAGATTAACATCCTGTGCGCTGTAAAGATTGCCCGAACCGTCATCGTTATTATCCGCATGTAATTGTATTGAACCTGCCTCCAGATCGCAGTTCAGGTACAGATCACCGGCAGAATGCAGGTAAATATAATTATCTCTGGGCTGCAGCTGGTTGACGGTAAGCGTCTCTTCCAGTGTTGAATAGATCGCGATAGCTGAAGGAGAAGATTCTCCGTCAGGAGTATAGAGTTCAAGCGTAGCCCCATAATCGTTAAGCGACAGGTAGAACGAACCATCAGCGCCTTCATCTACCACCTCGCCTGGAGCGAGGGGCTG
>CAZPNW010000069.1:0-9356 GCA_964588175.1 uncultured Planctomycetales bacterium | reverse complement strand
GACCTGTACCTGAAAAAAAACAAGGACTTTCGAGGATTCAGGCAGACCTAAGGTGATACCCGTTCCCACTTTTTAAACCGATGAAAAAAGTCGTTTATATTTCAATATTCCCGCTCATTCCGCAAATCGAAAGATATTTATTGATACGTGAGATGGCCGATGCGGGATTTCAGGTCGAATATTGGGACTTAAAGGGCATTTATTTTAAGGGCAAGGATTTTAGGAATGTAATTATTAGAAAGTATGTCAGGGAGATCGATTCTTTAGGGGAATTCAAAGTTTGTGTCAATGCTGAAGATTTAACGAATACCGTATTCGTATTTCAAGTTCATTTAGAGTGGCGTGTTTTATCGCTCTATTTTATCATGGGGCGTTTTCGATGCAAAACTGCTTATTTCCCCTGGGTCACGCATGAGCGTGAGCGTTTGATAACCCGGATAATGGACAGGATAAACCCGGCAGAAGCCTTGCGAACGTTCCTGAATTTACTTGCAAAATTATGCAAAAAGGCCGGCTTTATAAAGGAATACGGCCTCGTGTTTACTGCCGGCCAATTGACCAGGAATGCCTATAAGGAGCACCGGCATGTCGTCAATATCAATTATCAGGATTATGATCATTATCAGCTGACTAAGCTCAATAATGAACGCATTGTTGCGGGGAGATATTGTGTTTTTTTAGATGAAGGGCCTGCGTGTAATGACGATGTTGAGATCCTGAATATGCAGCGTCTCGATTTTGAAAAGTTTTATGGCTCTTTGAACCGGTTCTTCGATGAGGTAGAAAAGAAGTTTAAGCTTTCCGTAGTGATCGCCGCTCATCCCGGTATTGATTATGACATGTCTGTATTTGGGGGCAGGCCGGTATTTAAGGGCAGGACCTGCGAGCTGGTTAAAGACTCTCAATTAGTCGTTTCGCAATCAAGCACCTCAACGTCCTATGCCGTACTATTCCGAAAACCGGTCATACTCGTTTATACCGATGAATATAAGAACAAAAGAAAAGCGGGATTCCGCACATTGGAATTTCTCTCAGGGTCATTGGGATTGCCTGCCTATAATCTTGACAGAATAAGCAGTTATGCTTCTTGCGTTATCCCCGTTCCCGACACAGTTTTGTATGATGCCTATAAGTTCAGCTGTTTGACTTCGTACGATAGTGAGAACGAATTATCAAAGGATATCGTTATCAGGAGCTTCAAGGAATTTTGCGCGTAGGGAGTCTTAAATATGAGCACATCACCGTCAAAAAAAGTCAAACCTGCGCCAAGTAAAAAGATCTTGTTTTTCATCTCCAGCCGTGAAATCGGAGGAGTAGATACGGCGCTTCTTAACTTGCTCGGCGCATGGCCGGATAAGTCAGACGAATTCAGCATTTGGTGCAATAAGAGCTATAAGGGTAAAGATCTTTATAAGAGGTTTAAGGTAAAGGTAGAAACGATTTCTTTTCCCGCTTTTCATGAAATATGCGATTCGATCGATGGCAGCAGGATACCGCATGTTCTTAAAGCTGCCGGTAAATCCATCGTTAAGATATCGATGGGGGGTGTCTTTTGTGCTTGCGTTGCTTATTTTGTTATAAGGCTCACCGTAAGCCGTTTTGACATCGTTTTCTCCGATAATGGAGGATACCCTGCCGCGGAATTATGCCTGGCGATGACCATTGCAAGTAAGATCGCCGGAGTCAACAGGAGGTTTTTGATCATTAACAGCTGCCCTGCTCCCCGGCGCCGCTATTTTAAGTTTGTGGAAAGCGCTTTTGATAAGTTGATCTGGAGTGCGGCAACGAAAATAATAACTATATCGCAGGCGTGTGCCGGACAACTTGAGCGGTCCCGCTTTCACGGTAAAAAGATCAAAGTCATTTACAATGGTATATCTCCGGTAAGGGCGGATAAGCGGGCTTTGCCGGATAAGAGGAATATTTTAGGCGTTGGAGAGACCGAGCAAATAATCGGAGTTATCGGTGATTATGAGGAATTAAAAGGCCATGAATCCCTGATGCGCGCATTTCTGTCTATTTCCGGGATGTTCCCCCGCGCAAAGCTGGTTTTTATCGGCAGCGCAGGGTACGCGTATTCGAAATATTTGAAGCAATTGGCACAGACCCTGCACATTAAAGACCGCGTTGTTTTTACCGGATATTTGGAAAGCGCCTGGGAATTCATCGAATGTTTTAGCGTTCTGGTTTTGCCGTCAATTGCCTATGAAGGTTTTGGCATGGTATTATTAGAAGCTATGTTATATAAAAAACCCGTGATAGGCACGAATGTCGGAGGGATCCCTGAAGTTATCGGAGATGCCGGCTTGATCGTTGAGCCTGGCGCTCCTGTTGAGCTTGCGGATGCTCTCAGGCGGCTGATGGGAGACTCCCGGGCCTGTGATGAGTTAGGAGAGAAAGGTTTTATGAGGCTTCATGATAGATTTACCGCCGCAATGATGGCAGAAGAATACTTTGCGATGACAAGGTCAAAGGAGATACGATGATCGCGAGGGTCAAAAAACTTATTCATAAAATAATGCCGATGGAATTTACTTTTACCAGGGTTTATCATACGCATCGTTTTGGAGGCAAGATCTCCGCCTCCGGGCCGGGTTCGGACCTAACGCAAACCGAAGCTATCAGGCAGGCGCTTCCGGTATTAATCAAAGAATTAGGCGTGCAAACAGTGCTCGACGCACCCTGTGGTGATTTCTATTGGATGCGCGATACTCATTTGAATATAGAAAAATATACCGGTATCGATATCGTCGCCGCGATAATAAAGAAGAATCAAAGGCTTTACGGCGCTGGCGGGGTTGAATTTAAAAGAATGAATTTAGTGAAGGGGCGGCTTCCTCACGCCGAGCTGATCCTCTGCAGGGATTGCCTTGTCCATTTCTCTTTTAAGGATGTTTTTGCGGCGCTTGAGAATTTTAAACGAAGTGGGGCAAAATATCTGCTTACGACAACGTTTATCCGGCACGATAATGAGGATATTATAACGGGTGGCTGGCAGCCGTTGAATCTGCAAAAACCGCCCTTTAATTTTCCCCAGCCTATCAGGATCATCAATGAAGGCTGTTCTGAAGAAGCTGATAAGTACAAGGATAAATGCTTAGGTTTGTGGATGATTCGGGATATTATTGTATAACCGTCCGGAAGGATGACGATTGTTCTATGGAGCTTAAGAGCAGTATTCTCTTTTATTTGTTGATACGCGCGATGAAGCCGCGCCTGATCTGCGATATCGGATCCCTTGACGGGACAAATGCGCTTTATTGCAGGCGTTTTTCTCCTCATTCTAAGATCATTGCATTTGAGGCCAATCCGTACAATGCAAACAAGATGCGTGCCAATAAGGCCTTGAGTGCCCGCGCTATACAGGTGGAAAATGTAGCTGTTTCTAATAACGACGGGCAAGCCACTTTTTATATCGAAAGCCAGGAGGGGGTGGCTTTTAACAACGGTATCAGTTCATTAAGGCGGCGTTTGGCAGAGGCCAGGGGAGGGAAAGAAGTTTCGGTCCCCACGGTCAGGCTGGATACGTATCTACGATCATGCGGTCTGCCTTTTGAAACAATAGCTCTTTGGGTCGACGTGGAAGGCCTGGGGTATGAAGTCTTAGAGGGGATCTCGGGGATCAAGGAAAATGTCTCTGTTATCCATGTTGAGACCGAGACAGCTGTTTTCTGGAAAGGACAGAAACTCAAGCCCGAAGTAGAATTGTTGTTAAAAGAAATGGGATTTACGTTCCTGGGCAGAGGCATGCCGGAAGAACAGCATAATATCGTGTATATCAATAATAAATTGTTTGAGCGTTCGCCGTTCAGATTCAGATTAATAAGATCAGCGGCACTATGTCTTTCTTTTCTGAAATCTACGGTGGACCGCATAATTAAAAAAAATGAAGATTAAAAGAATACTTTTATTCATACCGCCTGCCGTTACCTTTAAAGACCGGGTCGATATAAATCCCCTGCCTCCTTTGGGCCTCGGTTATCTGGCTGCTGTCCTTGAAAAGCGGGGGTTGGCGGTAAAGATAGTCGATTCATTGATCGAAGGCTGGGACAACCGTGTCAGTGTTTCTGAAGATTCTCTGCGTATCGGATTGCCTTTCGAAGCGATCGAAGCTATCATCAATGAATATAAACCCGATATAGTCGGCGTCAATAACCTTTTCACAAAACAGCGCTCATGTGCCCATGAGATCTACAAGATCGCCAAGCGCATAAACAAGCGGACCATAACCATCGCGGGCGGCGCTCATCCGAGCGTTATGCCGGAGCTTGTACTTGCTGATGGTAACGTCGATTATGCCGTTTTAGGTGAAGCTGAAAGAAGCCTGCTTGATCTGATAGACTGTATTGAAGGCAGCGGTGATCTTTCTGCGCTCGATGGGATCGGATATAAAGAAAATAACGCCGTTAAGGTAATACCGAAGAAAAGATTTATTACAGACCTTGATACCCTGCCTTTTCCCGCCTGGCATCTTTTGAGCATGGAAAAGTATTTCGGATTAAAGGCTTCTCATGGCGAAAGGAAAAAGAAAAGATTCGCGCCTGTTATAACTTCTCGCGGGTGCCCCGCGCAGTGCACTTTTTGTTCGGCGTACGCGGTATGGGGAAGGGCTTTTCGCGCGCGTTCCCCGGAAAATGTTTTGCGAGAATTAACGTACCTCAAAACTCAATACGGGATAGAAGAGATCATGTTTGAAGATGATAACCTTACGCTTAATCCCGCCCGCGCGAAAGCGATATTCGAGGGGATGATCAAAGCAAAATTGGGATTAGCCTGGGATACTCCCAACGGGATCGCGGCATGGACATTAAGTGAATCCCTTATCGATAAGATGAAATCAAGCGGGTGCCATTCTGTCAATTTCGCCATTGAGTCAGGCAGCCAGAATGTCCTTGATACGATCATTAAAAAACCGCTTGATCTTAAAAAAGTCGCTCCGTTAGTAGGTTATGCCAGAAAGGCCGGTTTGCATACCGGTATTTTCTTAGTCGTGGGAATGCCGTACGAAACCGAAGAACAGATAAGGGAGAGTTTTCGTTTTTCCGCAAAGCTGGGCGTTTTTACCCCGCATATATCGATAGCTACTCCGTATCCCGGCTCGGAACTTTTCAGGCTCTGCCAAGAGAAAAGTTTATTCAGGAAGGACTTCTCACTCGATGATCTTTATATCAGGAGTTTTTCTATATCAACCGCAGTGATGGATGGTGAAAAACTAAAAAGGATCCTTGCTGAGGGGGAGCGTTTTCTTTTACTTTCATTCTTAAAAAAAGATCCGCTGCGATTTCTGGCAGTCAGCTTTGCAAAATTGATCAAAGACCCTCGGGCTTTTTTTAAAAAGATATTTACTTTTATCCGCAGGAAGGACTGGGCTAAGTTACGATGAATAATAAAATGATCCGGCTATCAAAATCGGTCGTTGGCGCGGCCGAAAAAAAAGCGCTCGGTAAGGTCATCGATGGGTCTTACCTGGGTATGGGAAAATTTGTCTGTGAGTTTGAAAAAACACTCGCTGAGTACCTGGGGGGAAGAGAGGTCATTTGTGTTAATTCAGGCACTGCGGCATTGCATCTGGCGCTTATGGGCGCGGGTATCGGCCCCGGGGATGAAGTTTTAGTGCAGTCGCTTACCTTTGTCGCCTGTTTTCAGGCTGTCAGCGCTACAGGCGCGCGGCCTGTTCCCTGCGAGATCATTCCCCGAACGGTGACGATCGACCTTAAGGACGCCTCCCGTAAGTTGAGCAAAAAAACTAAAGCCATTATGCCTGTTCATTATGCCAGCAGGACCGGAGATCTCGCTGCAGTCTACGCGTTTGCCCGTAAATATGGTTTGAGGGTGATTGAAGACGCAGCTCATGCGTTCGGTTCTTCATACAAAGGAAGGCTGGTCGGTTCTTTTGGCGATGTAACCTGTTTCAGCTTTGATGGTATAAAGAATATAACCTGCGGCGAAGGTGGGGCGGTAGTAACTAAAGACGCGAAAGTCGCTCGAATCGTCAAGGATGCCAGACTCTTAGGAGTGCATAAAGATACTGAAAAAAGGTACCGTGGCGAGCGCAGCTGGAAGTTCGATGTTTTTACTCAGGGATACCGCTACCATATGAGCGATTTATACGCGGCTGTAGGCCTTGCTCAATTCAAAAGATTTGAAAATGAATTCAAGCCGAGGCGCAAAGAACTGGCACGGCATTATTTCCAGGCGTTCTCAGAAGTAAACGGATTGGTATTATTTCCCGACGACTATACCGAGATCGTCCCGCATATATTTCCTGTGCGGGTGCAAGAGGGGAAAAGAGACGGTTTACGCAATTACTTACGTGAATCTGGCATAGAATGCGGCGTGCATTATTATCCGAATCACCTGCTTACTTATTTTGGCGCGGGCAAAAAGCGTTTACCGGTGACCGAAAGGATTTATTCGGAATTGCTCAGCATCCCCCTGCATCCGGATATAAAAGATACCACTCAATCGTTTATTATAAAAAAAGTGAAGGGCTATTTTCATAAAAAATGACTTGTCGGTCCTTTCGATACCCGATATAATGCAACGGGAGTAAAAATATGAATAAAAAGAAAAGTGGGTCAATATTTAAGAATGCGTATCAAGGTAAACGGGTTTTAGTTACCGGAGATACCGGTTTTAAAGGTTCGTGGCTTTCGATCTGGCTGAACTTATTGGGGGCTGAGGTCATCGGATATTCCGCGTATCTGCCGTCAAACCCCTGTTTATTCTCGGTTTGTTCGATCGATAAACATATTAAACATATCGGCGGAGATGTCCGGGATTTTGACGCGTTGCGGAATGTTTTTAAACGATACAAACCCGATTACATCTTTCATCTTGCCGCTCAGCCGATCGTCAGCAAGGCATTTACAGACCCGAAATTGACCTTTGAGACTAATGTTATCGGGACAGTCAATGTTTTGGAATGTATGCGCAAATATTTGACTGACGCGGTCGCTGTCATCATAACCAGTGATAAATGTTATAAAAACATGGAATGGAGTTGGGGGTATCGCGAAAGCGATGTACTTGGCGGTAAAGATCCGTACAGTTCTTCGAAGGCCTGCGCTGAATTGGTCAGTTACGCCTATTATAAATCTTTTTTTAACAGGCCTGAGAGTAAATGCAGGATGGTTACCGCCCGTGCCGGTAACGTTATCGGGGGAGGGGATTGGGCCCAAGACAGGCTTGTTCCCGATTGTGTCAGGGCATGGAGCAGCAATAAGACATTGTTCCTGCGGAATCCAAAAGCAACGCGCCCCTGGCAGCATGTGCTTGAGCCTTTGAGCGGGTACTTGTGGCTGGGCGCTAAATGCGCGGAATCTAATAAATTAAACGGCGAATCGTTTAATTTCGGTCCTGACTACAAAATGAGCAAATCCGTCGATGAACTCATAAAAACTTTCTCTAAATATTTCATCGGCACCAACATTTGGAAACATTCCGATCAAAAGTCGGCTACGAAAGAATGCATTTTCTTAAAAGTTTCCAGTGATAAAGCGCTCAAATATTTGGATTGGTATGCGTTGCTTCCTTTTACCGATACCATTAAGATGGCGGGTGAATGGTATGAAGAATATTACAAGCATAAGAACAACACGAGGGACATGCTTAAGTTCACTGTTAAACAAATTGAATTCTATGTGTCTGTGGCAAAGAAGATAAATCTTGCCTGGGCCCGGGAATAACCGATGATAGAAGGCGTACTCGTAGAAAACCTGAAAGTATCTCAAGATGAACGCGGCAAGGTCATGCGGATGATGCGTTGTGATTCGCCATATTTCAGCGGGTTCGGAGAGATATATTTTTCTACCGTCAATAGCGGCGTGGTAAAAGCCTGGAAAAAACATTTGAAAATGACGCAAAACTTTGCCGTTCCCGTAGGGAAGATCACGCTTGTCATCTATGATGACCGGGAGAAATCATCGAGCCGGGGAGAGTGCATGGAAATAGAAATAGGAGAAGAGAATTATTGTTTAGTTAAGATCCCTGCGCTGCTCTGGTATGGATTTAAAGGGAACGCGCATACCCCGTCACTGATCGCTAATTGTGCAGACATCCCTCACGACCCTGATGAAATCGTAAGAATTGACCCTACCGATAAGCGGATACCTTATATTTGGAAATAGGCCTATGATTGAACCTCGCCGCGATGAAGCCCTCGTAAGCATAATCATGAATTGCAGGAACGCTGAGCTGTATTTGCGGCAAGCTTTGGACAGTATCACCGCACAGACATATCCTCACTGGGAGATTATTTTCTGGGACAATGCTTCAACGGATAAAAGCGCGCAGATCGCGGCTAGTTTTGGAGCGAAAGTCCGTTATTTTAAGAATGACGCTCCCGTAAAGCTCGGCAAAGCAAGGAACTTTGCGCTGGCGCACGCTCAAGGCAGATATATCGCGTTCCTCGACTGTGATGACCAGTGGTTGCCGCAGAAGCTCCAAAAACAAGTATCAATCCTTGAAGAGAACAAGGATATCGGATTTGTCTATGGCAATTATTTCAGGATGATCATGCCGCGGACACAGGATTTGATCATCGGTTTAAAAGGGAAACAGCCGCAGGGACAGGTGTTTGAGCGGTTTTTATATAATTATCCGGTTAATCTGCAGACGGTAATGCTGAGAAGATCGGTTGTCGATGCCGGGAAGATAGAGTTTGACGATTATTTTGAGGTATCGGAGGAATGTGATTTCTTTTTGCGCATCCTTTACCGGACTAAAGCCGCCTATATTGATGAACCGCTGGCTATTTACCGTCTCCATGAATCGATGAGCAGCAAAATACTCTCTCACCGCTATCCTTTAGAAATGCAGCATGTGATTGATAAATTTAAAGACAATTATGATTCGTTTCAAAGCCGTTACGCAGTCGCTGTGCGGTATTATGAAGCAAAGCTCGGGTATTACGGCGCCAGAGCCGAAATGGAGCGTGGCAAGAGAAGGAACGCCCGGTTAAAATTAAAGCCTTACCGTTTTATTGACTTAAAATTCTTTATTCTCTATCTTTTAACGTTTTTACCGCAGTTAGCCTGGAACATCGCCCATAAATATAAAATAGAAGGTAAAATAAGCTAACCTAAAGGGACCAGAATGTGTGGTATTGCCGGAATTCTAGACCTTCACGCGAGTCAAAAAGCGGACTTTCTTGAGGGTAATATTAAACATATGTCTGATACGCTGCGGCACCGCGGCCCGGATGATGAAGGCATTTGGATTGACGAGCACGCAGGTATTGCGCTGGGGCACCGGCGATTATCGATCATCGATCTGTCTTGCGAAGGCCACCAGCCGATGGTATCCGCCTGCGGGCGGTATGTTACGGTTTTTAATGGTGAGATCTATAATTTTAA
>CAZPNW010000068.1:0-10321 GCA_964588175.1 uncultured Planctomycetales bacterium | reverse complement strand
TTGAATTTCTTTTTCAATTTACGTTCCTCCTATAGCTTTTGCGCATTGTGCACAAATAAGTTCCTGTCCCGGGACAACTTTCACATCCTGAGTATAATTCCAGCAACGCTGGCATTTCTGCCCCACAGCTTTAACTGCGGCGAGAGCGATATCAGGGAAACGCTCACTTACTGCGCAGGCGCCGTCAAAACTGCTTGTTTTTACCACTTCGACCTGCGAGACTTTGAAAATCTCCAAGAGATCCTTCTCAAATCCCTTTAAATATGTATAACGGTTTTCATCATTTGTCAATATATTTATTTTGGCATCGAATGAACTCCCGATCACGCCGCCAACCCGTTTCTCTTCAAGTAATTTCGTAATATCCGGGATCAAAGACATTATTACCTGTAATTCTTCACGCTGAGCGAAAACCGCATCAGCCTGCGGCCAGTCGGCTCCATGGATACTTTTAAGCCCGGCATCTTTCTTCTCCTTGGGCAAATGCTGCCAGACTTCTTCAGCGGTAAAACTCAAGATAGGAGCGATCATGCGCACTAAAACATTTAAGACCTCATAGAGGGCGGTTTGAGCGGCCCTGCGCTCACGAGAATCAGCCTTATAGGTATACAGCCTGCCTTTAACCATATCCAAATAATACATGGATAGGTCCTCATTGCAAAAATCGTAAATTGCCTTATACGCTTTTTGGAATTCAAATTGTTCATAGGCAGCGCTCACTTCCGACAAGGTCCGCTCACGAGCGTTCAATATCCACTGATCGATCTTACGCAACTCCTCAACACCGACCCTGTGGTTTTGCGGATCAAAATCATAGAGGTTACTTAACATGAACCTGATCGTATTACGGATCTTGCGATAGGCTTCCGACAAACGTAAGAGGATCTGGGGTGAAATACGGATGTCTTCATTATAATCGCTGGAAGCTACCCATAACCTGATAATATCCGCGCCGTAATTCTTAATAATATCAAACGGAGAGATCACATTCCCGACGGATTTCGACATCTTCCTGCCGTCGCCGTCGACGACAAAACCGTGGGTCAAGACAGTGCGGAAAGGCGCTTTCCCGTCTATGGCAACTGATGGTATCAGGGACGACTGGAACCATCCCCGATGCTGGTCTGAACCTTCCAGGTATAATTCCACGGGAGTATCGCCAAGCTCAGGGCGCTTCTTCACTACAGCCTGATGGCTGACCCCTGAATCGAACCATACATCGAGGATATCCGGGCCTTTGGAGAATTCTTTTGATTTACAATACGGGCACTCCAGCCCTTCGGGTATAAAATCCTTGATATCGCGCGAGAACCAGCAATCAGTCCCCTCCTGGGCGCTCAATTCGGCAAACCTGTCGATAAGCCGGCTATCGAAGAATTCTTCTTTACATGTGACGCATACAAGCGCCGGGACAGGTACGCCCCAATAGCGCTGCCGCGACAGGCACCAGTCAGGCCGGGACTCTACCATCGCGCTGATCCTCTCTTTACCAGCTTGAGGGATCCAGGTAACATTTTCCTTGATGATGCGTAATAACCTTTGCCGCAGCGGTTGCTCATATCCTGTTTCTTTATGGTCGATGAGCAGGAACCACTGTTTTGTAGCGCGGAATATTATCGGTGTCTTACAGCGCCAGCAATGAGGGTATGAATGCTGGATCTTGCCTTCCCACAGAAGCAAACCCGCCCCTAACAGCTTTTCAATAATAGGTTTATTGGCATTAAAAACGTTGATACCGGCGAACTCTCCGGCGCACGCTTCAAATTTCCCCCGGCTGTCCACCGGCATCACTATTTCCAAGCCGTATTTTATGCCTGTCTGGTAATCTTCGCTGCCGTGGCCGGGGGCGGTATGCACCAGGCCGCTGCCCTCTTCTTTAGAAACATAGTCTGCCAGGACCACCCGCCCTTTTCTCAAGCCAAAGGGATGTTCATAAGTCAATCCTTCCAACTCCCTGCCGGGGATTTCCTTGACAATTACATTTTTCTTTATTCCCGCTTCTCCTCCTGCTTTTGCCAGGACATTTAAATATAACTCTTTAGCAAGTATCAGATCACCGTGATCGGTTTCCACGTACACATAGGTAAGCTCCGGATGCGCGGCTACTGCCACGTTGGCGATCAATGTCCAGGGAGTCGTAGTCCAGATCACCAAATAGCTCCCCTTTTTAAAGCCTTGGTTATCATCTAAGCGGAATTTCACGAACACCGAAGGAGAAGTATGGTTCTCATATTCCACCTCTGCCTCGGCAAGCGCGGTCTCGCATTTAAAACACCAATTCACCGGTTTACGGCCGCGGCTGATATAGCCTTTTTTGTAAAGCGCGTTGAACGACCTGAGTATCGCCTCTTCATAGTCGTGGCTTAAGGTCAAATACGGATTATCCCAATCTCCGAAGACCCCTAAGCGTTTAAACTGCTCCCGCTGGTTAGCCACATATTTCATCGCGTACGCATGCGCCTTTTTCCTGAATTCCAGCTGCGCTATCTGTGACTTATGGATATTGAGTTCCTTCAAAAGCGCGTGTTCGATCGGCAGGCCGTGACAATCCCAACCCGGCACGTAAGCGCACGCATAGCCGTGCATCGACTTATACTTTACGACAATATCCTTTAATGTCTTATTCAAAGCATGGCCGATATGAATATCCCCGTTTGCGTACGGCGGACCATCGTGCAGGATATAGCTGCCGCGCGAATGTTTTTTCCGTAAGATCAAGCGATACACATCCATATCCTGCCACTGCTGAAGGAACTCAGGCTCCCGCTTCGGCAGGTCGGCTTTCATGGGAAAGTCGGTTTTTGGAAGATTGAGAGTATTTTTGTAATCCATTGTCTCGGTGTTCGGTTATCGGTTATCGGTTCTCGGTTATCGGCCGAAAACCGATAACCGAACACCGAAAACCGGTTATTATTTAATGTATTTTCCGATAATGATCTTCAGGTCTTTCTTTACTTTTTCCGGGATACGTAATCGATCCGTCACGATCGCGTACTCTAAAGAAGTCCCGCATCCACAGGCGCGTTTTTCCGGCAGCGACTTAACCGCTTCAGATAAAATCTTCTTCGCGTTTTCAATATTCTTCTGTAAATTCCTGATCACCATCTCCGCCGTTACACTTTCATGGCGGGGATGCCAACAATCATAATCAGTGACTGCCGCCAAGGTCGAATAACAAATTTCAGCTTCCCGGGAGAGTTTTGCTTCAGGCATATTGGTCATACCGATAACATCCATGCCCCAACTGCGGTAAAGATTCGATTCAGCCCTCGTGGAAAACGCCGGCCCCTCCATATTAAGATAGGTGCCTCCCTTATGGATAGTAACCGGGGCCTTTTTCCCCGCTGCATATACAAAAGAACTTAATTCTTTACATATCGGATGCGCAAAAACCATATGAGCGACGATCCCGCCGCTAAAAAACGTCATCTCACGGGACTGATTCGTACGGTCGACGAACTGGTCAACCACCACAAAATCCATAGGCGCCAAGTGTTCCTTAAGGCTGCCGCAGGCAGTTACCGAAATGATCCGTTCCACCCCCAATTTCTTCATCCCGAAAATATTTGCCCGGTAATTTATTTCACTGGGAGAAATACGGTGCCCTTTTCCATGCCGCGGAAGAAAAACTACTTCCTTTCCTTCCAGATTACCGGTAATAAAAGCATCGGAGGGTTTCCCGAACGGCGTATTAATGATGATCTTTTTGACTCGCTTGATCCCCTCAATATTATATAAACCGCTGCCGCCGATAATACCAATACGCCCCATACCTGTTACTCCTTCTTGCGGAAAAACTCTCTTTTTAGTTCTCCTCTATGTCCGAATGATCGATACGCCGGGACAATTCTTCGGCTCGCATGCGAGCGGCCTCGACCGCGTCTTTTAAACCTACCCCTTTGTGTAAAACCTTCAGCGCTGCTTCCGTGGTACCTCCTTTAGAAACGATCTGTGCCAAGAGTTCCTGCGGGAAAAGGCCGGTAACCGCCAGCATTGCCAAACTTCCTTCGACCGTCGCCCGGGACAACACCTGAGCCTGTTCAGCGTTAAACCCGATACCGTGCGCCGCCTCTAAAAGACGCGGGAAAAAGACGTCCCGGCCGAAATGTTCAACTTCATCCGTATTCTTAATGTTGATATTCTCTTTGCTCAGCAGATCATAAAAATATCCCGGGCCGCTTCCGGAGATCGCGGTCGCCGAATTCATCATATATTCAGGGATGATCATGGTCTCCCCCAGATGAGAAAAAAGCTGCGTGGCAAAAAGCAGATCATCCGTATTCGCATGTTTTCCCTTACACAAACACGAAATACCTTTGCCGATACGAGCAGGCATATTAGGCATGACCCTGATCACACGCGCATCGCCTAATAAACGCTCGACATAATCCATCCGCAAGCCGGCAGCGATAGAAATAACAAGGGCGTTCTGCGTATGGTCCTTGAGTTCCTTTAAGATCACTTCAAAATCCTGGGGCTTAACCGCCAAGATCAAAGCAACAACTTTATCTGCCAGGTCTATCGCGGAGGAAGCGACATGTATACCCGAGACTTGATCGGTCTTCTTGGAATCCTGGTCATAAACATACACTTCATAAGAATCTATATCCTGTTTAAGCCGTTCACCGATCACCATTCCCATATTGCCGAAGCCGATAATACCGATTTTCTTTTTCATAGTCTTTGTCTTTTTACTGTTCTTATAAAACAGTATCAAACACCGCCCTGCCCAGCCTTACCTGGGTAGATCCTTCCTGAACTGCGACCTCAAAATCAGCGCTCATACCCATAGATAGAACAGTGAGCCTAGGGGGAGCGTTATTATCGTTAGTTTCGTTAATATCGTTAATTTCGTTCAAAAGTTTTCTTAATTGAGAAAAATATGGCCGGGCCTTTTCCGGGTCATCGACGGCCGGGGCGATCGTCATCAATCCTTTCACACGGATATTCCCGAAAGATAGAATTTCTTTAAGGAACTCTCCCGCCCCTTCAGGATTTATTCCAAACTTTGATTTATCATGAGCGGTATCCACCTCGACCAGAATATCCTGAATTTTATGTATCCTGGCTGCCTGACGGTCAATTTCCTCTGCTAAATGAAGGCTATCCACTGACTCGATAAGGTCAAAGATCCTCACCGCATCTTTGGCCTTATTGGTTTGCAGATGGCCGACCATATGCCATGTAATAGTCGATGGTCCCTGCCTGTCCGGCAGGCAGGCATGGTCGATGGTCGATAGAACCTTATATTTAGAAAGAGCTTCCTGGACTTTGTTTTCGCCGATATGAGTAATACCGCAGCGCACAGCATCTTCTATACGCGAGACATCCCTGCCCTTAGAAACCGCGACGATCGCAACACTCCCGGGATCACGCTTGGCGCCGGAACAAATTGAAGAGATCCGCCGCTGTATTTCAACAATGTTTTCTTTAATCATCGTGCACAAAACGACTCATAAAAAATTACTTAACACAATATTATATACTATATATTATCAGGGTCAATTAAAAGTATTCCTGATAGATATCCTTGACTTTATTGATCGCTTTCAGGATTGGATTCCGGGATGGCTGGATAGCTGGCAGCGCCAGAGGCTTGCTTTCTCTCTGAGCGAAACAAATGATCCCTAAGGCCGTAAGATAGGACAAATATTTTTGTCCCGATAGATTTTCCTGCTTATGGGCTATAGCAGCAAGATCATGATCCATGATCCTCCCCAGCCGCGTCGGCACACCCAAAGTCTTCTCAAGCATTTCAAGAAGCCCCTCTTGCTGGAAAATCCTGCCGCAAACAACCACATGGTCAACCTTGGTGCATGGCATATGTTTTTCTATTGTACCTTTAAGGCTTTGGCAAAATGATCTTGCTTTTGCGGTAAGGCAATCGGTAACCATTTTTAATTTTATCGGATTATACACGTTATCTTTCTTGATCAGGATCTCTTTATCCTGCGCCGGATCATTCCTGTCGTCGACAACACCATGAGTGATCTTTATCTCTTCGGCGAAGTCAAAAGAGATCTTTAATTCCTGAGCAAGCTCTTGGGTAAAATCATTGCCGCCTACGGGGAGGATCTCTATGATCTTAAGGGAATCAGCCTGAAAAAACAACAATTCCGTAATATCACTGCCGACATCGCAAAACACGACAGTGCCCGCGGTATCTTCCTGAGGCAGGACAACTTCACTGGTCGCCAGACCCGAAAAAAACAGGTCTTTAATTTCATACCCTGCCTGATTCACTGCGTGCGTAAAATTCTGCAACGCGGACAGCCGCGCGCAAATCAGGTATAAATCGATCTCCAGTTTATGGCTGAATAACCCCAAAGGATTCAAACAATTATTCTTTGAATCAATATTATAACTATAGGGGATCTCATGAATGATCTCTTCATCAAGGCTTGAGCCCAGGATCACCGCCTGTTCCTTGACTTTTTGGATATCTGAATTGGTAATGACCTTATTCCCGCGCTCGATAAGCGGCAGGATCGCCCGGCTATGTTTGGTAATGACATCTTTACCGGATAAATTAACGTAAATGTGTTTGATCGCGATCCGGGACCTTGCTTTTAAGTTTTTCAACAAAAAACTCACGCTGCTGACCAAAGCGATAGAATCCGTGATCGTGCCGTTTTTAACGGCCTGAGAAGCCGTTGTTTCACAAAAAATATCGACCACTTTCTTTTTTTTGAATACAGCAACAACAGCCGAGACTTTACTATTGCCGATATCCACAGCGCAAATATAATTCGTAAGCATAGTTTTTCAGAAACCTCACCTGTCTTTATATTTTATTACCGGTTCTTTAAACCGCAGGTCTATATACTGGATCGTCGCTAAATCGTTGTTGAGCTGCGTAAACAATCCGGACAGAATATTGATATTTTCATTGACCCTGCCGGGATTAATCTTGACTTCCAGATCCTGGAGCGTTAATTCATTTTCACTCTGAGGATCCCGTGGCCGGCTGGCAACCGGTATAAAGAAAGAAACCATCCCTGGTTTTTTTATATCAATACGAAGGATCCTATACGATCTGAGTACCCGGTCAGCATGCGTTGCCTGGATAATATCCAGCGCAAAAGCAAGCTGGGGGATATGGTACTCACTGCCGACGCGAGGCGCCGCAAGCTTATTTTCCAAACCGACAATAACGGGTAAATCGGGTTCTTGAGAGAGCGCGTTGGCATCCCACAACGCTAATGCCCTGTCAACATAATAATACCGCCCCAATTTAACAACCGCCAGCGGGCTACGTTCCTGCAACTCGACAAACAACTGGTTCGGCAAGATCCGTATGATCCTGATATTCTTATAAACAGGATATAATTCCGAAATATACCGGGCTATTCTTTTTAAATCAAGGGTAAAGATATTCCGGCCTTTCAGGAATGAGACATTTTCTGCTTTCCGCGCGTTAACAAAAACGTCTTTGACCAGAAAATAATCGCAGCTGCGTATCCATCGCAGGCTATACACTCCCCCTGCATATAACACCAGAAAAATTATTCCCGCAGAAACCAGATATTTAACAACTAACCCCTGAAACTTGGGAGACTTTTTCATAAGCTAATTCAAGCAACCTCGTGCAAAGCTGATTAAATTCCATCCCGGTCAACCGCGCTGCCTTCGGCAACAAACTGGTTTCAGTCAAGCCGGGGATCGTATTAACCTCCAGGATAAACGGTATATGATCCTCAGTTAAAATAATATCCACCCGGGAACACCCGTAACACCCCAGAAGGGTATGCGCCGACAATGCGGTATCCTGCACTTTCCGGGCCAAGGATAGATCGATCTCGGCGGGCACTATATACTGTGTCAGGCCCGGTTTATATTTAGCCTCAAAATCAAAAAAACGCTTCGAAGGGATAATTTCAATGGCCGCAAGCGCTTTGTTATCAAGCACCGCGACCGTAAGCTCTTTCCCATAGATATATTCATCAACAAGGACATGGCTATCATAACTGAAAGCAAGCTCTATCGCCTTTTCTAAATCTTCCCTGCGGTCAACGATCGACAAGCCGATACTTGAACCGTGCGTGGCAGGCTTAACTACCAGCGGCAGGCGCAGCCGGCTGATCTCACCGAGGCTTTCAGCGCTCATCCCCGGCGCGAGCGCCACGTAACGCGGGGTAGCTAATCCATGCGCGGCAAAGATCTCACGCGAAGCGATCTTATCCATTGCCAGCCTGCTGGCGATAGCGCCTGAACCGGTATAGGGGATCTTCAAACTATCCAATAAACCCTGAATGGTACCATCTTCTCCAAAATGCCCGTGTAACGCCAAGAATATACAATCAAGATGAGCCGACTTAATCAAACGGGCATTCTCAGGGATATCATCCGTCACAATATCGATCGGGATAACTGAAAGGCTCTCTTTACTCAGACTTTCATACACCGCCTTACCGGACTTAAGAGAAATTTCCCGTTCCGTCGACGGGCCACCCATTAAAACACCGATCCTTCCCAATTTAGATATTCTGCTCATATTTTTAAGGCCTTTTTCACCGCCACACTTTGATTTCCGGCTGTAATAGTATCTTATATTTCTTTTTCACTTCACTTTTTATCAATGCCATCAATGCCAGGATATCGGATGCTTTCGCATTCGCCCCATTCAGCAGGAAATTAGCGTGTTTCTGCGAAACATACGCATCTCCCCTGCGCTTGCCCTTTAAACCGCAGGAATCGATCAATTGGCCCGCGGAATAACCGGGAGGATTCTTAAAAACGCACCCCGCAGAGGGGATCGCCAAATCCTGGCTCTGGCGCCGGCGATCAATATACTGCCGCATCACCCGGGAGATCTTCTCGGGCCCTTCCTTACGAAGGGCAAGCCGCGCGCTCAAAACAATATACTTTGACAAACTTGATTTTCTATAACCAAAGGTAATCGCTTCTTTCGCTAATACCTTTAAATTCCCATTATAACTCATTACCGTAACATTTTCCACTAAATCTCCAATATTTGTTGCCGCGCGCGCACCACAACGCGCCTTCCTGCTGACCCCCGCATTCATCACCAACGCCCCCCCGAGCGTACCAGGGATCCCGCTTAAGAATTCCAAACCTGACAACCCCCGCTTCTTTGCCGCCATAACGATCTGGCCCAACCATCGGCCGGCTCCGGCCTCGATGATCTGATCCTTAAACAATACTTTGCTGAAAGCAGGTGAGCGTAACGACACCACCACCCGGTCAACGCCTTTATCAGAAACCAAAAGATTGCTCCCCCCCCCTATTATTGAGAACGGTATTCCCTGTTCTCTTAAAGAAACGATCAAGGCTCTCAGGTCATCACGGTCTTTCGGCTCGACAAAGAACCGCGCCGGGCCGCCGATACGAAAGCTCGTATGCTTTTTTAGCGGCTCCTGTTCCTTAACGCTTCCTTTTAAGTTCTTCCACCAATTCATCGCAAACCTTAATGATATCCCCTGCGCCGAGGGTAATAACCAAATCTCCGGCGGCGCGCATAGTAAGCAGGTGCCCGACTATCTGGTTTTTCGGGACAAAATACACCTGCTTATCCGGATAGCGCTTTTTTATCTTATCACACAAGATGGCCGCTTCCACGCCTTCACGGGGAGATTCGCTCGCCGCGTAAATATCGGTGATGATCACATAGTCAGCACCGTCAAAACTTGCGCAAAATTCATCCATGAGTAATTGCGTGCGGCTATAGCGGTGCGGCTGGAACACCGCGATGATCCTCTTGCGCGGCAATGCCTGAATCGCAGCCAAGGTCGCCTTGATCTCTGTCGGATGATGGGCATAATCGTCAATAACCAAATATCCATCGCCTTGGAATCGTACCTCCTGCCTGCGGCAGGCGCCTTGATACTGCGCGAGGGCATGCTTGATCACCTCGATCCCAATACCCAGATGTAATCCCAGCGCTATCACCGATAGAGAATTAGAGACATTATGCACCCCTCCCAACGCCAGATGGATCCTCCCCAAAGATGCCTTATGATAGTAACAGTCGAATGATGAAGTCAAGCCTTTAAGCACGATATTACGCGGATGAATATCCGCTTGCTCATTGAGGCCGAACAAAACATATTTATTCTTATAGCCGCAAGCCAATCGCCGCAGGTTGTCATCGTCATAACAGCACACGAGGAGGCCGTCGGGGCGGGTACGCCCCATAAAATCCTTATACGCGTCAATGATATGCGGGAAATCACGGTAATAATCCAAATGCTCCCGGTCAATATTCGTAATGATCGAATAACGCGGCTTATAATATAAAAAAGTACCGTCGGACTCATCGGCCTCAGCTACAAAGAAATCGCCTTTGCCGAAAGTCGCGTTC
>CAZPNW010000067.1:0-7429 GCA_964588175.1 uncultured Planctomycetales bacterium | reverse complement strand
AGACGCTGATCCTTCGGTGCGTGACTATGCCGCCCGCTCACGCAGTTCCCTGGTAAGCGCTATCCGCAAGACGCGCGCTCTTACCGATAAGCCGTTCGGGGTAAATATTATGTGCGCGCTCACCAATTATGATGATCTGGTGGATGCCGCGCAGCAGGAATCGGTCGATGTGATCATTTCAGGGGCAGGCCTGCCGTTAAAGCTGCCTTCGTTAATCAAGAATAAAAGGACTAAGCTTGTGCCGATCGTTTCTTCTGCCAGGGCGGCTCAATTGATCTGCCGTGTCTGGAAGAAGAAATATGACCGTTTCCCTGATGCTCTTGTTGTCGAAGGCCCGTTGGCCGGCGGGCATTTGGGTTATAGTTTGGATGATATTAAAGACCCGAAACGGGTGTTCCTTGATAATATTTTAACGGAAGTATTAGTTGCAGTTAAAGATTTTGAAAGCCAGGGCGCTCGGATCCCGGTGATCGCCGCGGGAGGTGTTTTCGACGGCGAAGATATTGCCCGGGTCATCCGTTTAGGGGCAAGCGCGGTGCAGATGGCTACCAGATTTGTTTGTACCCATGAATGCGATGTGTCTTATAGTTATAAGGAAGCGTATTTAACAGCTAAAAAAGAAGACATCGTGATCATTAAAAGCCCGGTAGGAATGCCGGGAAGGGTCATCAATAATGAATTTGTCAAAAAAATATCGAGCGGGCAGCGTATTGATTTCGGTTGCCCTTACAAATGCCTGCATACCTGTGACCATCAAAAGGCAAACTATTGTATCGCGAACGCCTTGTTTAACGCAGCTGCCGGCCAGATGGATAAAGGCTTTGCTATGTGCGGCAGTAATGCCTATCGCATCAAAAAAATTGTTTCGGTAAAAGAACTTATTGCCGAACTTGTGGAAGGGACGCGTGCATCATTAAGAAAGTTAAGACTTCAGCAAAATCCAGAAAATGCAGATTCCCCCATTGTAAGCAGATCTTAAGTATTTACAATCATGAGGAATATTGTCATGTCCATTTAGGGCAGGACGACAAGATCCAGAGATTAAGATAAAAGAGCGCTCAAATAGTTATTCAAGGGCCTGGTGAGGCATCGCTATAGGCAAAACCTGAAATTATATTTGACAGAAAGAAGGAGAAGTAATGAGCGAGCAGTTTGAAGATGATGAACCCGTATCTCAAGAGCCCGAGGAACAGGATATAGCGGCTTTGGTCAGGAAGATGCAGCATCAATTGATGCTGTTGGAGAAAAAGATAGATGTTTTGATCGAGCAGTCTTCACGCCGGCCTTCGGGTGAGAGGCATTTTTCAAAACCGTTCAGGCCTTTCGACCGGCCTCGCCGCCCTTTCGATAGGGGGCATGGCGATGGTTTCGGAGAAAAAAGATTTGACCGCGGTGGGCGGCGTTTTGAAAAACGAAGCAGTGAAGAATCACCAAGGTTTGAGCATAAGAAGAAGGATTTCGGTGAACCGCGGGAAAGAGATTTCGGCGGTCAGGAGCGTAGCTTTCCAAGGCGCAGCGAAGGCTCCAGAGGTGGATTTGAGCATAAAAAAAAGCCATTTCCGTTCAAGAGAAAAGGCCGCAGGTAAATAATTAATTAACAAGAGTGCCTGATTACAGGTACTTACAAGGAGGAAGCACGATGGGTTTTCAAGATGGATTCAACAGGCAGCCGCGGGAAATGCATAAAGCAGTGTGTTCTGATTGCAAGAAAGAGTGTGAAGTTCCTTTTAAGCCTAATGGAGCACGCCCGATCTACTGCAAAGACTGTTATTCGAAAAGAAAAGACAGCGGCCGCTAGATTTAGTTTTTGAAGCATGTTTTTAAAAAGGTGACAACTCGCGCATTTTTGTGATTGTCACCTTTTTTTATTTGAAGACATCGTGACAGTCACTTTTGGGACAGGCATTTTGGGAATATCAGGTTAAATAATTTCTTGACAAAAAGCAATTTTTGCTTTATTATTGGCATATGCTAGAAAATAAGAGAACGAGCCGCGGCAGGCCGAGAAAGTGCCGGTGTGTCAGGGGAGAGCCCCGGGTGCGGTATTTTAAGCCTCAGGGGGTCCCTTTGTCCGGCCTTCAAGAGGTCATTTTGACTGTTGATGAATGCGAAGCGCTGTGTTTTGCCGATCGTCAGGGAATGTATCAGGCCGACGCGGCAAAGAAAATGAAAATATCCCGCCAAACCTTCGGGAATATCATCGAATCAGCCCGCAAAAAAGTTTCCGAGGCGATACTCTGCGGTAAGGCGTTACGCATCGGCGGCGGAGCATATACGCTTTCTAAGATAAAGGGATAAGGGGAGGATGGTTATGCGTAAAGAAAAAGCTCTTAAGCATTTTTTAGGGCAGGACGGGCATGTAAAACTTAATTGCGCGCAATCCGTGATCAAGGCTTATCATGATGTTTTTGGCGTTCCGCAGCATGATGTGGATTCTTTTGCCGCGCATGGGGGAGGCAGGGCCCCTGAAGGAAATTGTGGCGCTTATTACGCAGCTCTTTATTTAGCTTCAAAAAAGTATCCACAGCAGGGCTCTGTACTTGAGCGGGAGTTCTGTAGCGCCGCCGGTTCCCTTAAGTGTAAAGATATACGCAGTAAACGTAAACTCACCTGCCTGGGATGCGTGGAAAAGGCCGCGGAACTTCTTGAAGGAGGAAAGCTATGATGGATAAACTTGTGGCGTTTGCGCTTAAGAAACCAAAGTTGATATTCTTTATAACGTCCTTGCTCGTATTGGCATCGCTTGCGGCATTTTTCCGGGTGAAGGTAGATACTGATCCGGAGAATATGCTTCCCGCGAATGAATTTGTCCGTGTTTTTAATCATGAAGTTAAGAAAGAATTTACTATCTATGATTATATCGTGCTGGGCGTGGTTAATGAAAAAGACGCTGAAGGGGTTTTTAACCCGTCCACCTTGGAGAAAGTATATAAGATCACCGAAGCGGTAAAGAAAATAGACGGTGTTATCGCGTATGAGTTAATGAGTTTAGCTAATAAAGATGATATGGAACAGGCAGGTGAGGGCGCTATCAGCTTTCGTTGGTTGATGGGGAAGCCTCCGTATACCGCGGCTGATTCTCTGCGTATTAAAACACGCGCGCTTCTCAATCCGTTGTTTTACGACACGCTCATTTCGCGTGACGGCAAGGCGCTTTGTGTTTATGTCCCCATTAAAGAGAAGAAACTCAGTTATCGTATAGCAAAATCCATCCAGGAGATCGTCAAAGGATATCCGGGAGTCGAAGCGTACCATCTGACCGGCCTTCCATTAGCAGAGGATGCGTTTGGAGTTGAGATGTTCTGGCAGATGGGTATTTCGGCTCCTTTGGCAGTGTTGGTTATCTTTCTTCTGATGTGGTGGTTTTTTAAGCATGTGGCGCTGGTGATCATGCCGCTAGTAATGGCGATCATTGTGGTCATTATCACTATGGGCCTCATGGTAGGGTTAGGCTTTCCTATACATATCATGAGTTCCATGATCCCCATATTCCTTCTACCTATTTCAGTGCTTGATTCCATCCATATTTTGAATGAATTTTTCGAGAAATACCGCAGCTTTAAGAATAAAAATAAAACCATTACCCATGTATTGAATGAGTTGTATCGCCCGAACCTTTTTACTTCTTTAACTACGGTTGCCGGTTTCTTTTCACTATCGTTTGCCCCCATACCTCCGGTGCAGGTGTTCGGGATCGCCGTGGCATTCGGCGTTGCCCTGGCATGGGTGCTCACCGTTTTGTTGATCCCCGCGTATATTTCCCTTTTGGATGAAAAGAAAATGGGTGATTTCGGCGTTCATGAAGATGATGTCGGAAAAGGGCTTTTAAGCCGGGCGCTCACCGCGTGGGGTAAATTTACGGTAACGCGTTGGAAGCTGGTTTTGTTCGGCTCTGTTGTATTAGTCGCGCTTTCTTTGTACGGCATTACGCATATCCAGATCAATGATAATCCGGTCAAATGGTTTAACAAAAAACATCCTATCCGCGTGGCTGATCAGGTGCTCAATAAGCATTTCGGCGGGACCTATAGCGCGTACCTGGTGCTCGAGGCAAAAGAAAAGGACGCTTTGGTCTTCCAAGAGCCGCAGATGTTGAGGTGTATCGAGGGGTTGCAGCACTATTTGCTTGAAAAAGGCAGGGTCGGCAAGTCCAGTTCTTTGGCGGATATCACTAAAAAAGTCTATTATGAACTCTTAGGCGGCGATAAGAAGAATAATATTATCCCCGCGACACCTCAGGCAGTGGCCCAGGCGCTTATATCATTCGAGAATTCACATAAGCCCGATGACCTCTGGCATTTTGTTACTCCCGACTATTCCAAGGCTAATGTCTGGATGCAGCTGACTTCGGGCGATAATAAGCAGATGGCGGTAGTCGTTAAGCAGGTCGATGAATATTTCAAGCTGCACCCCGCGCCATTTCCTGTTTCCTATCATTGGGCGGGCCTGACCTATATTAATATGGTCTGGCAGGATAAGATGGTGGGGGGGATGTTGGTGAATTTTCTCGGCAGCTTTATCATCGTCCTATTTATGATGATCGTGCTTTTTAAATCACCGGTTACCGGCCTCGTATCTATGCTGCCTTTGACGGTCACGATACTCTTTATTTACAGTTTGCTCGGGTTTACCGGTAAGGAATATGATATGCCGGTAGCCGTACTTTCGGCTTTGACACTGGGATTAGCGGTTGATTTCGCGATCCATTTTATTGAACGCGCCCGCGTGCTTTATGCCGAAAATAAAAGCTGGCCCAAGACCGCCGAAGGAATGTTCGGTTCTCCCGCAAGGGCGTTGATCAAGAATGCGCTGGTGATTTCCATAGGCTTTCTGCCGCTTTTTGCTTCGCCGCTTGTGCCGTATAACACCGTGGGTTTTTTCATGTTCATGATCATGCTGGTGGCAAGTGTGGTGACGTTGATGATGCTGCCGGCGCTTATCAGCGGGTTCCCGTGGTTGGCCTTTGAGGAAACTAAGCAGGGAGTTATCTGTTCATGCGGGAAGTGCGTCTTGATGTCGATCATTATCGCCGCGACGGTGGCGTATATTCTTTTAGGGTATGATCTTGCGAAGTTGAATATCACCACAATTATCTGTGTGGCGATCGTGGCAGTGCTCACCGGGGCCTGCGCAATAATCTCGAAACAGAAGATCTGTGTTAAAAAATAGGGGGTGATATGAGAAAAATCCTTGTTTTCCTGGTAGCTTTATTTTTTGCGGGTAACGCCTGGGCAGAGGAGTTGTCCGTCAATGAGATCGTCTCAAAGGCTAATAATCGTTCGTATTATCAGGGTAAGGACGGCCGCGCAAAGGCAACTATGGTGGTTACTGACTCCCAGGGCCGCACCCGTCAGCGCCAGTTGACCATATTGAAGCTTAATATCCAGGAGGGCGGCGATCAGAAGTATTTTGTCTATTTTCATAAACCTAATGATGTTAAAGGTATGAGCTATATCGTCTGGAAGCATGCGGGTAAGGACGATGACCGCTGGCTGTATTTACCGGCAATGGACCTGGTGCGCCGTATCGCCGCGTCTGACAAGCGGACAAGTTTTGCCGGGACCACATTTTTGTATGAGGATATATCGGGCCGTTCTATCGATCTGGATACCCATGAGTTGACCTCAAACGACGCCGCGTATTATACCGTTAAGAACACGCCCAGCGATGCCGCGCTGGTTGAGTTTTCCTATTATACGGTTAAGATCGATAAGGATAATTTTGTCCCGATGAAAGCGGAATATTTTGATAAGTCAGGCAAGCTCTACCGCACTGTCGAAGCTTTGGAGGTAAAAGACATCCAGGGATATCCGACGGTCATTAAGATGAAGGCAACTGATCTAAACGCGAACTCGAATACAATTACGGAATTCAGCGATATCACGTATGATGTAGGGTTAAAGGATGATATCTTCACCGAGCGTTTTTTGCGTACCCCGCCTCAACAGTGGCTCAAGGAGTAAATAAATGAAGCGCAGGTTTTTTATAAGTTTGACGGTTTTGCTCTCTATCGTTTCGTCCTCGCAGGCGGCAGACCTTCCCGAATGGCATGGTTTCGTGGAGCAGGCATTTGGCGGCAGAATGAGCCGTGAGTCACTCACCAAGCATGATGATTACACCATGCTTGAACAGCGGCTGCAGCTAAAGACCCGTTATGCTATTACGGGTGAGAATGTGTTGTCACGCTGGAACGGGGTAGTGACGTATAAGGGCGATTTTACTCTGGATGAGTATTTCCAAACTACCGGTTCTTATGAGGCGCGTGAGTTTAACCTTGCCTTTAGCCCTGCCGGTATGGTGGATATTAAGGCCGGCAGGCAGGTTTTGACCTGGGGGACAGGGGATTATCTTTTTATCAATGACCTGTTCCCCAAGGATTATGTTTCTTTCTATATCGGCAGGGATGATGAGTATCTTAAAAAACCAACTGACGCGCTGCGTATATCGCTTTATCCAAAAATAGCCAATATCGATTTCGCGTTAATCCCGCATTTTACTCCCAATACTGTTCCCGAAGGGGACAGGCTTTCTTTTTTCGACAGCTTTCAGGGAGGCATTGCCGGCAGGGAGAGTGAGCGTAACGCGGTAAAGCCCGCGGCGCAGGGGAGTAATATTCAGTACGCGCTGCGGCTCTATCGGACATTCGGCAGCACCGAAGGGGCGTTATATTATTACCGCGGGAGTGACCCTTCTCCGCGCAGCTACCTGGATGAGGCAAACCGCCAGTTATTCTATGAGCGTTTAGACGCTTACGGCGCGAGCGTGCGGCGGCCTTTTGCCGGCGGTATCGCCAATATGGAGTTTGGTTATTATCGTTCGCGCCAGGATACCTCGGGTAACAACCGTCTCATTGAGAACTCGATGTTGAAATGGTTAGCCGGCTATGATCGGGACCTGGGTAATGATTTGAAAGTGGGTTTGCAGTATTTCTTCGAGCAAAAGCTCGATTATACTGACTATAAGTCAGCACTCCTGCCGAATGATTATTCCTGGGACGAGTACCGCCATCTTTTGACCCAGCGGATCACTAAACTGTATAAGAATCAAACCGTGATGGTGGGTCTTTTCAATTTCTGGTCGCCTTCCGATAAAGACGGATACGCGCGCGCAACATGCTCCTATGATATTAGCGACCAGTGGAAGTTTGTCTTCGGGGTTAATATCCCCTGGGGTGAGGATGATATCACTGATTTTGGCATGATGAAGAGGGATAAGAACGCCTTCGTCAGGCTGCGCTATAGCTTCTAAAGCCATTGTGAGAAATCTTAATTCAAGACCGGGTCTTAACAGGTATACCTTAGTTACAACCAAGACCCGGTCTTAAAATAGATACAGTATAACTGAAGTTGATCAGATTTATGGATTATGTATGCCAACCCCGATCGAGCCTCTCGGCTGGCGTATTAAATCGTTGGTCTTTCTGAAATTT
>CAZPNW010000066.1:0-6359 GCA_964588175.1 uncultured Planctomycetales bacterium | reverse complement strand
TGTTGAACCGCAGGAAAAGAGGGTGGCTATCCTTAAGGACGGCCAGTTGGAAGAATTTTATATTGAACGTTCTCAGGACAAGACAATAGTCGGAAATATCTACAAAGGCAAGATCGAAGCGGTCATCCCTTCTATCGCGGGAGCTTTTGTTGATATCGGGTTGGTTAAGAAAGGGTTTCTTTATTTGTCGGAAATAGAAGAAACATTTGAGCCCTTCTCAAGGGACCCTGAGCCCGGTGCTCCCGGAGCCGGTGTAACACATCCTCCTAAGAAAGAGATCAAAAAGGAGATTAAAAAAGGCCATGAAGTCCTGGTGCAGGTCGTTAAGGAATCTTTTGGGACAAAAGGCCCCCGGCTTTCATGCCAGCTGGGTTTAGCAGGAAGATATTTAGTTCTTATGCCGATGGATAATCAGCTGGGCGTCTCTAAGCGGATCGAAGATGATGCCGAACGAAAGCGCCTGCGGACTATTCTTGCCGAATTGAAGCTCCCTAAGGACTTAGGCTATATTGTCAGGACAGCCGCCTGCGGGAAATCGAAACAGGACCTCTCGCGAGACGCTCGGTTCCTGTTTAAATTATGGAAACGGCTTGAAAAAGTAGGCAGCAGGAAACAATCGCCGGCTTTGATCTATGAAGAATATGACCTGGTATTGCGTATTATCAGGGATTCATTCTCGGAGGATGTCACCAAGCTTATCGTCGATTCAAAGCCTGAGTTTTACCGCTTGCAGCGCTTTATGCGCGCTTTTCTGGGGAACGCCGCGCGAAAGCTTGAGTTTTTCCGCGGAGACGATCTATTCGGGGAAAAGAATATTGAAAAACAGATCAATGAAATATTTGAAAGTAAAGTTTATTTAAGATCAAAGGCATATTTGATCATAGAGCCGACTGAAGGATTAGTCGTGATAGACGTGAACAGCGGCGGATTCAGGGAAAGGATCCGTCAGGAAGAGGCGGCGTTTAAGATCAATTGCGAAGCTGCTATCGAAGTCGCGCATCAACTGCGGCTGCGGGACCTCGGCGGCATTATTGTCGTCGATTTTATCGATATGGAGAAAGAATTCCACCGGCGTGAGCTTTTAAACGTATTAAAGAAGGCGCTCTCAACAGATAAGGCAAAATACGATATCATCGGGATCTCGAAATTCGGCTTGGTTGAAATAACCCGTGAACGTATACATAATACCGTTCAGACTATCTCTTTTCAGACCTGCCCGTATTGCAGCGGCAAAGGAAAGATAAGGTCAGCTGTTACTATGGCAATTTACGCGTTTAAAGAGTTAAAGAAATTCATGAAGGGAAAAGACTTAAAACAGGTCGAGATATCTTTAAACCCGATGGTCATAGATGAAATTCAGCGAGATAAGACGAATTTACTCTTTTTTGAGCGAAAATACAAGATGAGGATCAATTTGGTGCCTAATCCTACCCTTCATATAGAAGAAGTAAGGATCACTTGATCTGACCGTGATTTTCTTCTTTTAGCTTTTAGTATCGCTAACTTGTTGGAGACAGGTCGTTTATGTCCCTGCCGGAAGCATTCATTTTTTTATTTATTACTTGATTTTTCTGATTTTTAAGGTATACTATAATTTTACTAATTATGCCTTAAAGAGTTATTCTTTAGACTGCAAAGAGCGATTCTCACCGAGCAGAATTTTGCAGATAATTTGTTTTATCCCAGGCCAAAGTATAAAAATAATGCCGGGATCAATGTGTCCGGTATTAAGGCGTACGGACGTATTACAGGAGGCACCACATGTATGCAGTAGTTGAAGTTGGAGGCAAACAGTACAAGGTTGAAAAAGGGGATGTTATCCGCGTTGAAAAATTAATTGCCGAAGAAGGCGCTGAAATCGCGCTGGAGAAGGTGCTTTTAACTGCCACTGAAGATGACATTATGGTCGGCACGCCGTATCTCAAAGGCGCGCAGGTGTTCGCGGTGTTGTTAAAGCATGTTAAAGGAGAAAAAGTTATTTCTTATAAATACCGCCGGAGAAAGTCTTCCCATTGGAAAAAAGGCCATCGTCAGAAATTGTGCGAGTTGGAGATTAAATCCATAAAAGCCGGCTAAGATTAATCTGGTTTATCGTTATTGTCGTTAGTTTCGTTAATGTCGTTTGACGATCCAACGACATTAACGATAATAACGATAATAACGACAATGTTCATTGATAACGCAAAAATTTATGTAAAAGGCGGCAATGGCGGTAAAGGATGTTTTAGTTTTTACCGTGATAAATATGAACGCAGAGGCGTACCCGATGGCGGCAGGGGTGGTAACGGTGCCGATATCATATTGCGCGCTGACCGTAACCTGCGTACACTGCTTGATTTTTCTTATAACAGGCATTTTTACGGGCACAAGGGAGGCAATGGTTCCAGTAAGAATTTGAAAGGGAAAAACGCTTTACCTATGATAATCCGCGTACCCTGTGGAGTCATTGTCAAGGAGATCGCGACTGACTGTGTATTAGGGACGCTTGATTCCGACCAGGAAGAGCTCGTCGTCGCCCGGGGCGGGGAGGGCGGCCATGGCAACAAACTTCACGACGAGGCCACTGAGGGGTTTCCCGGTGAAGAACGCGAACTTATGCTTGACTTAAAGCTTATCGCGGATGCCGGCCTTATCGGATTCCCAAACGCGGGAAAATCAACGCTTATTACCGATATATCACATGCGCAATCCAAGATCGCCGCGTATCCGTTTACCACAAAATATCCCGTGTTAGGCGTCGTTGGTGAAGATGATGAGTCTTTTGTGATCGCTGATATTCCGGGTTTGATCGAAGGATCTCATCAGGGCCGCGGTTTGGGGGACAGATTTCTACGGCATGTAGAACGCACCAAGATACTTGTCCATATTATTGATATGGCAGGGACTGAAGGAAGGGACCCTCTTGATGATTACCGTACGATCAACGAGGAGTTAAAGGGGTATAGCCAGGATGTCTATAAAAAGCCGCAGGTTTTAGTGGCAAATAAGATGGACCTGGAAAACAGCCGGAAAAATCTTCAGCGCTTTAAACAGTCCGTGAGAAAGAAGATCTATCCGATCTCCGCCTTGAAACAGGAAGGTTTGGATGAGCTCATTAAAGCCATACGAAAGAAACTCTAAACGAATTGTTATTAAGATCGGCAGCAGCCTTTTTTGTTCGGTTCAGCATGCGCTTGATCTTCGTATTTTTGAGCATATTGCCCGGCAATTGATCCAACTGGTTGAAGACGGCGTTGAAGTCGTTGTTGTGTCTTCCGGGGCGATCGCTCTGGGGATGAGCATCCTGGGGTTAAAGCAGCGCCCGAAAGCTTTAAGTTTGCTTCAGGCAGCAGCTGCTTTAGGGCAGAATGAATTGATGAATGCCTATAGCAGGTTTTTGCAGAAGCGAGGCTTTCATGCGGCGCAAATACTTCTGACGTGGGAGGATTTTACCGAACGCACGCGTTATTTAAACGCGAAGAATACGCTTACGGCTCTTTTGGAATACCATAAACATGCCGGGAGTAAAAGCGTCAAAAGGATCGTACCGGTCATCAATGAGAACGATACGGTTTCTACCGACGAGATCAAGTTCGGCGATAACGACCGGCTTTCAGCATTAGTGGCGAGTCTGATCTCAGCCGATCAGTTGATAATCCTCTCTGATGTTGACGGTTTGCTTGATGAGAATAAATCGGTTATCCCTGTTGTTGAAGAGATCACCGCGAAAATAAAAGCGCTTGCGGCCCCGACCCAGAAGAAGACGTGTGTCGGCGGAATGATCACCAAGATAGACGCGGCAAAGATCGCGGTTGAATCGGGGATCCCCTGCGTTATTGCCAACGGCCGGAGGAAGAATATAATCCAACAAGTGGTAAAAGATCCTTCTGCCTATGGGACACTTTTTTTACCTAAAAAAGGATTGGCAGCACGGCAGCGCTGGATCGCTTTCGGCAGTAAGCCAAGGGGGAGCATCATGGTTGATCCCGGAGCCCAGAAAGCATTATTGAACAATAAAAGCCTGCTGGCTGTCGGCATTACGGGGATTGAAGGTGACTTTCAAGCGGGTGAAATCGTGCGTATTACAGATATCGGGTGCAGGGAATTCGCGCGGGGTAAGGCCAGTATATCAAGCAGGGCATTGGAAAAGATCAAGGGCGGGCGTTTTCACAAAGAGATCGTTCATTGCGACGATATTGTTATTTTATAAGCCGCCTGTTTGAGGAGCCGGAATGAAGCTTAAAGAAGAATTGATCAAGATCGCGCGGGGAGCAAAGCAGGCTTATCGCCAGAGCTGTAGTATTTCTTCAGATATAAAGAACGAAGCGCTCAGAGATATGTCCGGGGCGTTACTGGCGCATAAAGATCGTCTTATTAAAGAGAATCAAAAAGACATTAAAGCTGCTGTAGCAAAAGGATTAAAAGGAGCGTTCATTGAACGTCTTAGCCTCACTGAGCAGCGTATAAAACAGATGTCTGATTCTCTGCTTGAGATCGCCGCGCTTGCTGATCCGGTCGGTGAAGTCATTAAAGCCTGGCGCAGGCCCAACGGGTTATGGATCCATAAAGTAAGGGTCGCGATCGGGGTGATCGCTATTATTTATGAATCGCGTCCTAATGTGACTTCTGATTGTATCGGGTTATGTTTTAAATCAGGCAATAGCGTGATCTTACGGGGAGGCAGCGAAGCCCTTTGTTCTAATATTTGTATTTTTAACATCTTGCGCACCTGCCTGGGTAAGTACGGGGTTGATACCGGCATGATCAATATGGTTACGACCGCGGACAGGCGCGCTGTCGCTGAATTGTTAAAGCTCGATGAGTATATTGACCTGGTGATGCCCCGAGGAGGGGAGGGATTGATCAGGAAAGTCGCTGAGATCTCCCGTATCCCGGTCATTAAGCATTATAAAGGGATCTGCCATGTTTTCGTGGATGAGTATGCCGACAGGCAGATGGCTGAAAAAATAAGTTTTAACGCTAAGGTCCAAAGGCCCGGTGTTTGCAACGCGATGGAGTGCCTTTTGGTCCATAAGAATATTGCGGCAAAATTCCTTCCGTCAATGATCAGAAAGTTACAAAATGCCGGAGTTGAGATCCGTGGATGTCCGGAAACGGCCAAGCTGGTGAAGGGGGTTGTCGCGGCGAAAGAGAAAGATTATTATACGGAATATCTTGACCTGAAGCTTTCGGTTAAGATCGTTACGTCCCTGGCGGAAGCTATAGAACATATTAACCGCTACGGTTCAGGGCACTCAGACAGTATTGTTACCGAGCGGTATGACCACGCGATGGATTTCCTGCGCCAGGTTGATTCTGCTTGTGTATATGTGAACGCGTCAACTCGTTTTACCGACGGATACCAGTTCGGCATGGGCGCTGAGATCGGGATCTCTACCGATAAATTGCACGCGCGCGGCCCCATGGCGCTTGAAGAATTAACTACGTATAAGTACCTTATTTTCGGGAATGGCCAGGTCAGGAAATAAAGGAGCCCTTGTGAAGATCGGGATACTCGGCGGGACATTCAATCCTATTCATGTAGGGCATTTGATCCTGGCTGAAGAAGTGCGGGAAAAGCTTTTCCTGGATAAAATCATTTTTATGCCTGCGTATTTGCCGCCGCATAAGAATAATTCGCATGTCATTGAAGCCGGTCACCGCTTTACAATGATCCAAGCGGCGATCAAGGAAAACCCGTATTTCAGCGTTTCTGATATCGAGATAAAGCGGCAGGGCCGTTCGTATACGATCGATACGATCCGTGAGCTCAAAAAACTTTATCCGTCAGATGAACTGTATTTTATTACAGGCTCTGATCTCCTGAAATACCTTGATGACTGGAAAGATCTAAGCCAGATCATCACTATGGTAAAGTTCGTGGTGGCAACCAGGCCCGGATACGCGCTGGAAAAGATACCCGCGTATATCGCTACCGTCGCGATACGCGCGGTCGATATCTCGGCTTTTGAGATCAGGGACGCGATCAAGGATAATAAATCTTTCCGGTACCTGGTGCCGGAATCCGTTTTTAAATATATCACCAAAAAGAAATTGTACCGATGAAGATAAAGGTCTCGCCGTCACTCTTATCAGCTGATTTCAGCTGTTTGGCAGAAGAAATAAGGAAGGTTGAACGCTCCGGCGCCGATATGCTCCATATCGATGTTATGGACGGCCACTTTGTCCCGAATATCACCATCGGGCCGGTAGTGGTAAAAGATATCCGTAAGATCACCTCGCTTCCTTTGGATGTCCATTTGATGATCGAGCACCCGGAAGCGTATGTCGAAAGTTTCCTGAAAGCCGGAAGCGACATGATCACGTTCCATATTGAGACGATCACGCCTGAGGCGTTACGAAAACAATCAGCTGCGCTT
>CAZPNW010000065.1:0-4577 GCA_964588175.1 uncultured Planctomycetales bacterium | reverse complement strand
TGGGTCAGCAGGAAGAAATTCAAACAGCTGATCTTTGAGAAACTTTTGCCTTTAGGGAATACCTTGGTGCCCGGTTTATACGATGAGGGCCTGATCAAGGCAAAGTTTGATCGATACCTTAAATATATCTTTTCCGGCTGGAGGAAATCTGAACTGGGCATTGAGATATGGTGGGGGCTTTTAAGTATGCTGCGCAGGTTGACCACTACCATGTCTTTTGCCTGGCTCGTATATTTGATGATGCAGGCTCGCCCCGATGAACTTTATTTGTTCAGTTTCTGGAAGCCGATCTTGATCGCGTTTTCTCCTGTTTTATTGACCTGGGCAGTCTATCTCCTTGCGATGAAGCTCGATATCTATTATCTCTCAAGGTTGAAACGGTTAGATATATTAGAGCGAAAATTAAATTCTCTTGCGCGGGAGGAATTCCCTTCTGAAGCGTTCCCGCAGGGAGAAATGCTCTGTGAGGGCTTTCGCCGGCTGAGTGATGCGTTAGATACTGAGATCAATGGAGAAGAGCCGTCAGCGGATATACTTTTTATCATGACGGGGGATAATCAGGCTAATACGCAAGTTTTGAGCCGGCATCTGGAGGGGGCAAAAGGAGTTTTGTGGAGAAAGGATGTCCCGCTATTTATCGTATCAAATAAAGGCAGGGGCAACGGCATGTGTTTCTTAAAAGCCCTGGAGCATTTGGATTTAAATATCCCTGCAGAGCAATTCCTGGAAGCATTGATGCAGGATGAAGATACCGAATTATTGAATCCGGATTCCCGTGAGTATGGTTACCGTCATTTGAACGGCAAAAAAACCGGGGATTTAGGCGTATTTGCCTTGATCGCCGACAATAAAGACCAGGAGTCAATACTCAAAGAAATTCCTTTAAAGGCTTTTGGGGGATTACCCGGCAGGATCAAGAGTTTTGAATTGCAGTTATTAAATGGTTATATTGCTTTGCGCGGGTTAAAAACAGCCCAGAAAGATCTCTTGGGTGACTTGGATGTTTTCAACGGCGGCCTGGCGGTTTTTTGCGCGGATAGGATATATATCGGCCCCTTGGATTACTCGGGAGAAATTACCTTAGGCGGGGGCTGGACTTCTTATATCCAAATGAAAGTGCAGGAATTAGGCTTGTTTTTAGTGCGCGGCGTCAGGGATATTATTAAATATTTCGTGAAATTCTCCCATGAAAAGTTAGGCAACTACGTTGTGAAGGAAGCGGTAGGGTATAAGTATGAACTGGCTAACCTCAAGAAGCAGCAGATGCTTGCTTTTACGGGCAGTATTCTTATCGGCTTTAGTAATCCGGAGAAGATAAACACCTTGGTCAGGTTGCAGCGTGAATTACAGAGATTTGTTATCATCCCGTATCTGCAAAAGAAGCGCGTGATCCCGGAGATCAGGCTACAGCAGGATATTTTAGTGCCGCTTATCATGACGTATCGAGGAGAAGACATTTTTACTTATTTATCCGCCCGGAAGAACCGGCATCTTCCGATGAAACAAAGGAGATTTTACGAAAAGTGGTTTACGCACATAGAATTATTCTTTAAAACAAAAGCCCCCCTTGCTTTTCAGGTAAGCGCTCCTTATCCGAAGGCATCGCTCTATATAAAGAATACCCCGCTACCGGTAATGAACTCTATCTTAAAGGAATTATCTCTTGAAGAGCAGGCGTTATATGCCGGCCAGGAAGCCGCTTCGTATGAGCAGCTGTGCCGTTTGAATGATTGTGCTCTGGATAAAACAGCGGCAAGCCCGATGGATTTAAAAGAGATTTCTTTGGATGCCCGCAAGCAAAAGATGCTTGCTACTCTCTGTGATTGCTGGATAAAAGAGGTAAAGGGTTTTAAAGAAAGATTGTTATCTCCTGTTGTATTGGATGAATCCGACTATGCTGATTTCTGCGTTCTTATGAAAACAAGCGCTCAAACAGTAAGTTCATTCAGGTATCAGTCGCCTGATCCTGCAATAAGGGTTATCTTCTATACGTTTTCCTGCGGAGACCCCTATGGGGAAGTTGATTTAGGGACGGCGTTTGAAAGCTTATCTCTCATCATTAAAATGGGTGTCAAAGCTTCCCAAGATTTAGTTAAACCTTTGGAAGACTTGATAGGAATTATTGAAATCTTAAGGAGTACTGTTTCTAAGACCAAAATACCGGTAGTTGAGCTTGGCTTTGACGGGATTGCGTCCCTGTGTATCCATAAAGACGCCTTGAAGCCGTCCCGCGCCTCGTCAGCGATATCGGTCCTTTACGCGCAAAAAGAGATTTATGATTTGGTTGGTTCATTTAAATGCTTAAATAGTATTATTGCCGGCGGCGGCGGAGATACCAAAGGTGTGATCGGCAATGTCTTTCCTTTAAAGGCGGCCTTTGCGATCCCTCAAGCTGCCGATTCCTATATATATTTCCCTAATGTGAAATATATGCTTGAACATATCTTTTTCGGGCCTGCTCCGACAAAATATTTCAAGTCTTTCATTGACGGTAAATTACAACTGTTGAGCAACTGGAGAGATTCTAAATTTATCTTTGAGATCGGCCCTGAACTTACTCTTTCAGTCCCCTTGAAAAAACGCAGGAATAAACCGGGTTATGTCGAGGTTAAAGGCCAGCCTGTTTTCGTAAACAGCCAATGGGGAGAAGGAAAAGTCGTGCGTACGTTGTCAAAAGACAATATACAGCTTTTACTGATGGATATATTGCCGGATTGGTATACGCTTGCTGATGACGCCTGCCGGGTGTTTGATAAAGATTCATTGATAATTATAGGCGATATGGGAGGCGATATCCTCGCCCGTTACCCCGGCCCTATAGAGGACCATAAACATGCGGAGCGGTTTATGATATCCGGGGTCACTGATCTTTGCCGCCTTCTCTTAGGCGCTGAACTGCAAAGGCGAGGGTTTAGCGTTTTCGTGGCGGTCTCAGCGTTAGGCGGTGATTGTGAGCTCAAGCGGACCCTCTCTATCTATCTTACCGAGCTTATGGAACGGGGTTTTGTCAGGGCGCTGATCGATAATGTCGCGTATTTCCGTAACCATGACAGCCTTTTGCAGCGGCTCAGGAAATTAGCTATTCCGGGTGAGGTTTCTCCGAATTTCTTTGAGCGGATCTCCGCTTTCGCCAAAGGAGAACAGGCGTATTACGCCAAGGGTATTTCTCCTGAGAATTTGTGTTTATGCGAGCCGGACCGCAGGATCAGTTGTAAGCCGATGCGGGGAGGATTGGATATGGAAGAAGCGCTCCCGGGCTTGTATCCGTATACCGTTCTCATGTATCCTTTGGATCTGGTAAGTTTTATTGAAGACAAAGAACTGACCGGAAAAAAGTTGGGTTGGTGGGAGATCAATGACTATCTCGCGAATACTTTAGGTTATGTAACTGAAGTGTATGGTTCCAAGATCAGCGTTGAGACCGGTTCTTTACACCGCGTATTCGAGATTTATACCGCTAAAGGTAAAATAAAAGATAACGGGCAGGAACTTCTGGCAATGGTGCAAAGCCCTGATTTCGGGGTCAAGATCAGGCTTGCCGCTGCGATGGCCTTAGGCAGGCAGTTCAATAAAGTTACCGGCCCGGAAATAATTAAACTGCTTTATACCGATGAATCAAATCCCTATGTCGTCGGGCAGATCGCTGAAGCCCTTGGCGTTATCCGGTATCGGCCGGCACTGCCGCTTTTAGAAGCTATGAAACGAGCCCCTAAGTCGTTTGGCGTCTGGCCATTTTTTCCCGGGAATTTCTATCAGCATGCGGTTTCAACGATCAAAGAAAAATCAAAAGAGGCGCTGGAGTTGATAGAGAAGGACGCTGCAGCAGCCGCTTCTCCGGCTGTCTGCAATGATCTTGTTTGCGATTTGACGCAAGATCAGATCAATTCCCTTCTGGCAACGGATGTCTTTGTTAATAAGAATCTTTCTAAAGTATCAAGGGTAAAAGTGGTTAAAGTTTACTCTCAGGCAAAATCTGTCCCCGGAGAATTGGAATCTCATTGCCCTTATTTGGTCAACAGTGCGGCAAATGTTGTCTTATCGGTCCTGCCATACCTATCAAAGAATCATTTCGATCTCAACCAAATAAGAGCGAATGAGCACGCGGCTTTCCTTATGTTTGATGCCTTAGAGCAGTTTGTTTATCAAAATCCCCACTATTTATTGAAGGTTTTGACCGGAGAAATGCAGCGTTACGGCGTGCCGGGGTTGGTAGCTGCGGGCAAAAAGTTTGGAAGAGGGCCGAATGAGACCGAAATCGCTACAGACGTGATCGAAAGTTCTCAAAATATCATCGAACATAGTAAGAGAAACGTCTCTAATATGGCGACGGTCCTGGGAATCGGGGCAAAAGGCGATTTTATCGGACTGCCGGATGAATTGTATCTTAATAAAATAGTCGTTGGCAGAGCGGCCGCGGAAAAGGGTTTCTCTGCGCATTTCTGCCGGCCGGTACAGGAAACGCTTGAAGCGTTATCCGTAGCCTTAGGGAGAAACATCAATGAATTACGCGTTGCTCTTTTATTGCGGGACAGGCATGCGGGATTGATCAATGAATTGATCGACGCCGGCATCACGGT
>CAZPNW010000064.1:0-2728 GCA_964588175.1 uncultured Planctomycetales bacterium | reverse complement strand
TGGCTTTTTGGACAAATCTTTTATTGACCCATCCGAAACTGTTGTCAATGGGTTCGATCTTATACCAAAGCCCCTCTCCTGATTCAAGGATGGTCACTACTTCATCGAGATAGGCTTTGCCGACAATAGGAGAAGTTTCGTTTGGAGAGAGCCGGATATTGACACTGTTCTTGATGACTTTTGCCGCACGGTTATTGATAAGCCCGACAAGGTCTTTTTTTATGTATGAAGGAGCGAATTTCGGGAGTTTAATCCTATACCAGTCGTATAATTCACGGGTTACGTTTACATAATCGCCTTTGTTGAGCGTATAGATGATGGGTGAGCTTATCGTTGAATCGGCGCGGATATTGATATTCGTGGAAGTGATTTCACCTAAAAAAGCTTTGAAGTCATCAGCGTTGCTATAACCTGATAGTATGATCAGGAAGGCACATACGGTTAAAATATGATTGATGATCTTTTTGGGCATAGCGCAGGGAGAGAATAATTGCGGGAATGGCTGATTCAGTTTTTTAAGCCATTCCCGCACTAAGAGTTTTAGTTTGTTGGGCCTACTTCTTTTCAGGTGCTTTTGCGGCAGCTCCTTTAGCGGGAGCAGCTCCTTTAGCAGCAGGAGCAGCCGTCTTTGCTTCACCGGCAGCAGGTGCGCCTGTCGCAGTTGTTTCGGCCTTTTCTGCTTTCTCTTTTTTGATCTTAATACGCACTGTTTTTATTTTAGGAAGGCCGAACACCTCTTCTCCTTCTTTCCAGTCATTCTTTTCTGCCATGATCTTGAGGCGTTCGATCCGTTTGAGCACTGAACGCTGTTTATTGCTTTTATCCGATAAGTTTAAAGATGGGTGTATTGACATGCTTTTATAACCTCCTTATGAAACAATCTCGATATTGTTTTTTTATTTCAGTTAATAATGATCTTGCTTTTCTTTATCAGAAAAACTGCCTATGCAAATGACGCTATAGCCATTGAGAGGAATGACTGTTGTCGGTAAGCCTTTTTTCTTCAATTGAGCCGCTTCTTTTTGAGCAGATGATTTTTGTTTATACGAAGCTATTTGGATCGTGAATTTGGTCCCCGTGTTCTTTGGGGGCGCGCTATACTTGGGTTTCTCAAGCGTGGCAGAAGGTGAAAGTTTTTTTGACGCAATATTTATATCTGCCTGTCCTTCGACCGTAAGGGGTGCCAGGTTTTGCTGTATTTCCGGCTGGACAGCGGCGGGGCTGGTGAGTTCAGCGGGAGTTACGATGTTTAACCTGGCAATGTTCTTACCCCGTTCTACTCCCAGGCAATAACAAACGACCCCGGTTACTATAAATCCAATAATTAGAAAGATCAATTTTTCGTAATTCCACAGTGTGGTGAACAATGACCCGGAAGAAGAAGTTTTGAGCGCCTGAGTACTGTTATCTTTTGAGAATAATTCTAATTGGGTCGTTTCCTCTTGTCCCATTTTTTCCTTAGCAATAGGAATAACATAACTTAATATTATAACTCGATTATTTACTGAGTTGCAAGTATTTTTTAGACATTTTCTTAATGATCCGCAAGAATGCTTCGACGACTTTAGGGTCGAATTGCGTGCCGCTTTTCTTCTTTATTTCTTTTATTGCCAAGTCTGTGCCTATCCGCTCTTTATAAGGCCTCCCGTATACCATTGCTTCAAAAGCGTCGGCAACTGCCATGATACGCGCGCCAATGGGGATCTGCCCTTTTTTCAACCGTGAGGGATAGCCTGTCCCGTTGTATTTCTCATGATGGTGCATGATGATCGATATAACCGGCCGTAACGATTGTATCGGACGCAGGATCTGCGCGCTTTTAAGCGGTATCCCTTTAATGATCTTAAATTCTTGCGGAGTCAACTTTGTTGTTTTAGAAAGGATTTCGAGCGGAATATCCGCTTTTCCGGCATCATGCAGGAGGCTGGCATATTGGATGCTTTCTATTTGCTTGTCGTCAAGCTGCATTTGATGCGAAATACTCTTAACTAAACGGATAAAATAAGGAGAATGTGTTTCTTCCCGCGGGATACGGGCGTCAAGGATAGTCACGAGCGACTTGATGGACCCGAAAATGATCTTTTGTTGTTCTTCATATAATTGAAGGTTTTTTATCCCTGTCATTGCTTGTTCAAGCACGGTGGTTAAGATCTCTTGCTCGCAACGGTCAAAGGGGATATCGTTTTTTCCCCGTTTTATGATCATGAGCCCCATGATATCTTCAGAAACCAGGGGTAACGCCAGCATATTGTCACGGCGGATCGTGGCAAACGATTTGATGATCTTTCGTTCAAGGCGGGTCATGATCTTGATCTTGCGGTCAATGACATGTTTCTTCCTGTCAGCTACCATGCATTTTATCGTTGAATACTTCTTTGACGGGTCAAGGATGACGATATAACATGAATGCGCGTTAAAGATCTGACAAATAAGCCGGGCGAGTCGGCATACCAGCTCTTTAAGTTCAAATGTGGAATTGACCAGCCGATAAATGCTGTGGATAGCTGAAATAAGTGTTTTATACTTTTTCGTAGGGGTCAAAAAGCTTTTTGTATTCATCTAGGGCGTACCGATCGGTCATTCCCGCGATATAATCGCAGACTACGCTTTTTACTCCGTAAGCCGTAATCCTCTTTTGGATCTGGGGCGGCAATGCGTTCGGTTTATCGATATAAAAGTTAAACAGTTCTTGAATAAAGCGTTTCGCTTTGTTGCTCATCCTCATCAC
>CAZPNW010000063.1:0-28896 GCA_964588175.1 uncultured Planctomycetales bacterium | reverse complement strand
TGAGCTTTAAAAGTCCAAGGCGCTAAAGTATATTTCGCATAGGTGCCTACCGTGCTTAAAGTACTCTTCCTGGCGCCCAACTTAGTGCCAATACCGCCCTCTTCAGCCTTATACACGTAATAATTTTCCAAATGCAGCTTCTTTGTAGGATCGCTCTTGAGATAAGCGATAAAGCCTTGTTCATCTCCAAGATTAAGCTGCTGCTCCGCGCCCGTTGTTCCCGCGGGAAGCCCTTTACCGTCAAGGCGGTTAATAACAGGTAATTTCTCATCAGTTGCGTCGTCAGAAAGATAGATGAAATCAAGAGTATTCTTCTTATTGATCTTCCAAGAAGCTTTAATTGCGTCAAAAAAGGTCGTCCTTGATCCATCCTGAGGAGTTCCATCAGAGATCAAGAAGCCTTCGCCATACTGCCCGATAAGATCCTGACGCCCGACCCTTACATCAACCGGCATTTCTCCGAAGTTCTTAACATCAAAATAAAGGTTATCAAATACTATTTCATTAATATCGTAGTGAAATCCTTTTTTCTTATCTCCGGAGCTCTGGTGATAATATGTGTATGACCTGCTTTCATTGGTCAGCTTACCATACAGGCTAAAGCTCTTCGTAACATTCGCCTGCCCCCATAACGATGTCTTGATCCTGAAGAAATTACGGTTATCGCTTGTCGGGGTAGCGCTTACGTTACCATTGGTCATATCATTCCAGTTTCTCCAAAATTCATGCCGCACGCGCAAATACGGCCCCCACTTGAATGTCACTTCAGCAAAAACAGGCGAAGCGACCATAACACCTACCAGCGCAAAAGCAATAAGACAAAGCCAGTATTTCTTACTCATTCCGCACCTCCTTATTGTTAGCCCACCTAAAGATTTGCTTTACGAATTCCTGCTTGCCCGCTGTTCATCTAACAGGCTTTTAGACAGGAAAAGATACTTTAATGAAGAATTGATTATTATACCTACCTGAAAAAGAGCGCAAATTTTAGGCTTAACCTTTACAATAACCTATCCCCCAGAGATAGGCCACATAACATCCAAAACAATACACAATTAATCAACAACCTATATACAGCTTATCTACACCTTTTCCACAACTTATGCACTATTATATGCACAGGCATTGCTTTGTCAAGTGTTTTTTTTAAGTTTTTTTTGATCGCTGCCCTTGCCAAGAATACTGCATCCTTCCGACGGACAAGCGTTGCGATCATATTATCAGCAATAATTCATAAATCTAAACGGAATAATTAGTTAGGGAAATAATCCCTGAAAGGAGGCTGAAAAAGAGAAGCCGAAAGGAGATGAAAAAGCATCAAAATAAGGGATTCAAATACTCATCAGTGTATTATAAACAACAAGTCTTCCTATATATAGGTAGTTTTAAGATCATAAATTACCCTAATTCAATCAACAATCACTAACAGGCGGCTATTTACCTCAACAAGTCACAGGTCGCATGACACAATGACACAAGACACAAGTTGTCCATAGTCCACAGTCCATAGTTATAGTAACCGGTTACTGGAAACTGGGGCACCCGGAGAACCGGGAATCCGGGGATCGAAGGAGCGAACAATCCAACAGGGGCATTTTGGGTAAGTTCGAGATAGACATGTAGTCGATAATCTATAATCAAGGGAAATCCGGGAAACTGGGAAACCCGGGACTAGGGAAACCGAATATCGGGGAATCAGAGATACTGGTGACAGGGGCACTGGAGACTAAAGACTGGGATTCTGGAAAATTGGAAACCGAGGCTATATTAGACTGTTTTGTCCTGTAATTTAAACTTTTGTACCGTTTCCTTTAATTCTGTGGCCAAACGGGCGACTTCCTGGCTCGAAGCGGCGACTTCCTGCATAGAAGCAGTCTGCTCCTGGGTATTTGCCGAAACATGCTCTATCGCGGTTGCCGATTCTTTGGCTATTTGAGTAACCTCACTTATTACTTTGACTACACCTTCTACTTCAGAGACACTATCCTGGCCGGTAGTAGCAATATGATTAACAAATACGGTAGCCTCCTGGGCAGCTTTATTGATCTCCCCTAAAACCTCAGTTATTTTAGCAACCTGAACCTGTCCGCCCTGAACTTCTCTTGAGCTAGCCTCAATGGAATTAACCGCCCGATTAGTTTCTTCCTGGATCAACGTAATCAGCCCCCCGATCTTACGTACAGCTTCTGCAGCACCCTCCGCGAGCTTTCTCACTTCTTCAGCGACCACCGCAAACCCCCTTCCGGCGTCTCCTGCCCTGGCAGCCTCAATTGCCGCATTCAGCGCCAAAAGGTTTGTCTGATCAGCGATAGAAGTGATAGTTTCAGTAATCTCCCCTATCTGCTGCGAAGTCTTGCCAAGGCCCTGGATAACCGAAGTTGTCTCTAATACCGTATTTGTCAGGCGACTTATTCTTTCTACTGTTTCTAAAGCCGCGGTACGCGCGCTTTCCGCGTAAGCCGTTGTCTGGCCAACAGCACCATGCGCCATTTGAGCATCTTTAACCACATCTTTAAGGTTCTCTGCCGCCCGGCCCATAGCTTCAAATACCCCATCGATCTGCTTGGCCTGAGTATTTGCGCCTTTACTTACCTGAGCCACAGAATAAGCGACTTCTTGCGTTGAAGAATTCATTTCCTGGATAGTATGTGTTGTCTCCTGTAAAGAAAACGCCACCTTATCGGCAATTCCGCTGATCTGAGCGATCATATCGCGTAATCCTTGAGACATATGAGCGAATGCTTTCGATAACTCCCGCATCTCATCATCGCCTTGGACCTCAATCGACCCCAAAGAAAGGTCACCGGAAGAAATTTTCTTGGCAATAAACATAAATGCCGACAAGGGCCGTAAAATATGCTTTTCCAGGAAAAGGCTGTACATAACACCCCCGCCGACCAAAACCAAAACACATAAAAAAACAGCCAGCATAAGAATACCGTTAACATCTGAAATAATATTCTTATCCGTAATGCCTACTCTCAAGATATCGTGGACCTGGGAACCTGATACAATAGGCACAACAGCCTCAAAAACACCTTTTTGGTCAGTCTGTTTAAGGATAAACTGGCCTTTTGCCTTAAGACAGCGCTTCTCAAGGGCTGATTGGTTCAGGTACTTACCTTCTAGCTCCCGCCGGGTGGAAACTAATACCAGGCCCGCTTTCTCAAGCAGGATAATATACTCAATATCGAAATTCTGGACTCGAGCATCTTCGAATAAACGGGAGATCCGGTCTATAGCGCCTGCATCTAAAAGATCCTTGCATGAAAGCGCCAGGCTTGACGCCATATCCTCAGCCGCTGATCGCTGCATCGAAAGAAGCTGGGCGCGCATTCTATAGCCGACAACCGTCAACACTACAGCCGTCACAAGGGAAACGACCCCGAGGAAATAAATCATCATCTTCAATTTCATGCGGGAACTATTCATGAGATCCATACGCCCTCTGAAGCTGTTGAGAATTTAACAAACGGCTCTTGCTCTTGTATTGAATAAATATTAAAAACCGCTTTCGCTTGAAAAAAAGACCGGAACAAATCTTAGAATATGAAGACGCCTCTCAATAAGGCAAACAGGCAGGCAAAACTTAATTTTCTTTTTCTTTATTATCTTTCAGCACAGACGAGGAGGCGCCCTTCACCCGCTCAACATGCTGCACTTCTTCGGGGCTCAAGACGCTCTTAAGGTCTAAAAGGATCAAGAGCCTGTCTTTTAATTTCCCGACCCCCCAGATATAATGTTCAGGGATCTCCGTCATAACCAGCGACGGGACGTCTTCAACATATTCTGAAGATAACCGCAACACTTCTGAAACCGAATCTACGATCATACCCACGGTATTATCGCCGAATTCCACGATAACGATACGGGTACGCTCCCCGCGTTCTCGAGCGGCAATACCCAATCTTTTCGCCAAGTCAATAACCGCTACTACCTGGCCGCGCAAATTAACGACACCTTCGATAAAAACAGGAGCCTTAGGCAAATAGGTGATCTGCAACAACCGGACAATTTCCCTTACCTGGCTTATATCAACACCGAATTCTTCTTCCCCGATCGTGAAAACTACCAACTGATATTCTTTTAGTTTACCTTCAGCCATGAAACTCACCCCCTGTTATAAACTACTCGAAATAACTATTCTTTTAAACCTAATAGATCAAAGATCTTCAGCAATGAGTCCGTTGACGGGAACAACAAAAACAGGCCTTCGAGATTCAATCCCTTGACTTTCATGTCGGTCTTGATCACGATCGCCTCTTCCGAATACTGCGCGATCTGTATAAAAATAAAATCCAGGATAGCGCCCACCATATCCATGGCTAACGACGGGATAGAAGTAAGTATATTTTGATGGACCATATCAGCCAAAGCGGACAAATATGACCCGCCTAAAATATTCGCGGATTCCTTTAAGGATGATTGGAACAACGTATCATTAAAATCAATTTGGTCTTTCGGCAGCCCCAAGAGGCTACTGGATAAAAGCCGTGCGTCATTCGGGGAGAACAACAAAAATATCCTCCCGTAAATATCACCCTTGATCTCCATATCTAAAACAAAAAACAACCGGTCCATCGTCCCTAATAATGTATAAATCTGTTCCAAGGGGACCATAGTAACTTCAGGAACCGTAATCTCGACTTTCTCAGCGATCAAATCAGCCAAAGCAGTAGCGGCATTGGCAGCCCCGATAGTGCCAATTTCTTTTATCAGATCCATCTGAGCTAAAGAAAACTTTTTATCCATGACCGATTCCTTTTTTATCAAATGGAGCCCCTCGGACTAAAGCCCAAAGGCTCCCTCCCCGCATGCAGAGGGGATTATATTTTTTCTAATATCGCTTTCGCTATATCGAAAACAGGCAACACCGCGTCAGGCAAGCCGGCATCGAAAATAACTTTCGGCATACCCCAGACAACCGATGTCTTCTCATCCTGGATGATGACTGTGCCGCCCTTTTCTTTTATTTTCCTTATTCCTTCTAAAGCGTCTTTACCCATACCGGTCAAGACTACCGCAATAACATTCCTACAATCATAATTCTCAACGACTGAAAACAGGGTCACATCTGCTGCCGGACGGACAAAATTCACTAAGGGGCCCTGGTTTAATTTTATCTTCAATATCCCTTTTTCATTTTCAATCCCCATATGGGAGCCGGCAGGCGCGACAAAAGCTTTTCCAGCGACAAGGATATCCCCCTCCTCAGCCTCTTTCGCCTTAATCTTTGATTGCCAGGATATCCTTTCAGCAAAGCTTAAGGTAAATCCCAGCGGCATATGCTGGACTATTAAAAAAGTTGCCGGAACATTCGCAGGGATATCCCTCATAACATCTAACACCGCTTTCGGGCCGCCGGTCGAAGCTGCTATCAAAACCAATTTTCTAAACGCGATCGGTTTGACCTCCGCGCCCAAAGTATCCACTTTAAATTGTTCTTTTGCAGAGACTTTTGTCACTTCAACTTTAGCCGCTAATTTTATTTTCGCAATAATCTCATCTTTGAGCTTATTTATATCTAAAGAGATCTCACCTGATGGTTTGGCGACAAAATCAACCGCCCCCAGCTCCAACGCCCGCAGTGTCGCGGTCGCGCCCGCTCGGGTATATGCCGAGATCATGACGACGCGAGAAGGCTGTTTTTTCATTACTTCTTCAAGGACGCTTAATCCATCCAACAAAGGCAGATTTATATCCAAAGTGATCACATCGGGCTTGAGGTCATATATTTTTTCTAAAGCCTCTTTGCCGTCTTTTGCTTTACCGACAATTTCCAAAGTCGGATCACTCTCAATAATATCGGCAATGATCTGCCGCATTAAGAACGAATCATCTACGATTAAGACGCGTATTTTATTTTCCATTATACTTCCTTCTCCCCCCAAGAAACCGTTTTAACCAGGACTTTACCGTCTTCCAGATTAAGCTCGATCGTCCTACCGAAACTGCCGCCCGTTTCCTGGGCATCGATCTTCATATCACAAGTTTTGAGCGTAGCCAGGGCGACTTCAAGGTTCTTTTGTCCGACATTGAGAATACTATCAGAAGCAATAAACCCGAACATGTGCGCTCCGCCGAAAAGCTTGGTAACAATTGCGCTGCGCTGCACACCCCGCTTCTCCATTTCTTCGACCATCTTGGCAATAGCAGAATTGACAAACCGGCTGGGATTCGACTTGATCTTGGCTTTCTCAATATCCGGGAGCATCGGATGCGCCATCACGCCGATCTTCTTTGACGGGTCATACATCGTAATACCTAAACAAGAGCCAAGCCCCCGGGTGATCAATCTCGCCGGGGCGTCCGATATTTCCATTTGGGCCATATTTACTTCAATGGTTTTTACTTCCATGATAATCGTACCCCTATCCTCCTAAAACCCTTTTTAACGCCTCCACAACGCGTGAAGGTTGAAAAGGTTTTGTTACAAAGTCTTTGGCACCTGCCTGGATAGCTTCAACAACCAAGGAATGCTGCCCCATAGCTGAAACCATAATGATCTTGGCCTGCGAATCAACCTTCATGATCTCTTTGACCGCGCCAATCCCGTCGATCTCTTCGACTTTAGGCATAACAATATCCATAGTGACTAAGTCGGGCTTGAGCTGCTGATATTTATCGATCGCATCTTTGCCGTTCTCAGCCTCACCGCAAATCTCTATACCTTCCTTCTTGAGAATGTCGGAAAGCATCCGACGCATGAACAACGCATCGTCAACAATGAGCACCCGTGCCATCTGCTACCTCCTTTGTATTTTTGAATCAAGCCTTCTTTAAAGTACCGGAATATATTTATCCGATTTTCTGGTAAATCTTATTTTTATTACCCGGCTCTGCCGCTAAAAATAAATCTTTTTGCCAAACATTTTCCACCTTGCCAACGGCCAAATACCCTTTCGCGTTAAGCGCATCGTAGAACTTACGGGTAAACTCTTCCTGCTGGTAGCGGGTCAGGTAAATCATGATATTCCGGCAGCAGACCAGGTCCATAAACTGCAAATACGGCTGGGTGATCAAATTATGCTGCTGAAACTTTACCATCCCCTTTATTTCATCTTTCAATTTGTAAACGTTATTATAAACTGGTATAAAATATTTATCAAGCGTTTTCTTATCTAACTTTTTTAACTCGATAGCCTTATATTCAGCCTTCGCTGCTTTATCCAGCGCTTCCCGGTCCATATCTGTGGCGATAATCCTGAGGGCGAATTCTCCCCGGTTGGCCAATTCTTCTTTCAGCATGATTGCCAGGGAATACGGCTCTTCTCCTGTAGCGCACGCTGCAGACCAAACACGGATCACGCGGTTATTCATTGCGGCCTTACGCTTCAGGATGTCCGGGATCACCACGTTGCGTATCGCCTGAAAAACTTCTATATCACGAAAAAACTCGGTAACATTAACACCAAGGGTATTCAATAATAAGCCGAATTCTTCGGGAGTCTTTCGAATATACCCCTCGTAATCCCCATACCGCTCAAGCTTGAGATTCGACATACGCACACGCAAGCGCCGCAAAACAAAACTTTTACGATACGAGCTTAGATCAATGCCCTTTTGTTGCCGGACATAAGCAAGGAGCGCCAAAAAATCCGGATCTTTTAAATACTCCTCTTCCTGAGGGTCTTGCATATTTACACGATAATTAATGTCGCGGGTTCTTGCTGATATGCAAGATCGCTTTTGTTAACTCTTTAACGACGTCAGCGCGGAACTGGGTGCCTTGTTCATTGAGCTTGGTAAACACCCTGCCCTTATCAGTAATGACATAATTCGGCGGCAGCCTGTTCAAAGCCCAAACCATAATATCAAACTTGCATTTTTGGCATTTACAGATATCCTCGATCTCAGAGAATAATTCATTCAACTCATCTTCAACAATATCTTCCATATAATTATGTATTTGCATGAGTAACCTCCTTATATCTTCTTTATTCGGCTGCGCAGCACCCCAGCTTATAGGTTGCTGGGTATTATCGGACCACTAACCGATAACCGAATACCGAGCACCGATAACCGAATATTAAATCCTATCCTCAAACAATATCTGAACCCGGGCCCCTTCAGTTAAAGGCGTCACGAATCCCGCCGGGCTATCATTAACCAGGATCTTGATCTTTTTCCCAAACCCCTTATACGGATCAAAATCAATATACTTAAATATATCGGAAAGCAAGATCTGCCTTTTCTTTACGTAATAGACCTTGATATCCGCGCCATCGATCAAGAATTCATCGAGCTTGACCTGCTGGCCGTTCATAAAAGCCTGTACTGCCTCAAAGATCATATCAATATCTTTGCCGTCAACGGTTACATGTATCGTATCATGCATTTTAGGCAAGTCAATAATATCTTTGATCCGGTAATGGGTCGGCGTATCCGCATTAAATTCCAGGAAATCATTTTCCTGCAATTCAGCATCCAAACCGGTCAATTGCCCGTTAAGCTTCAGCGTAAAATTACACTGTGTCAACATCCGCGGAGCCTCATTGACATTAACCAGGATCTGGCGTTCAGACAAATTACCTGTGTCTATACCCTGAGATCCTAAAAGATCGCGGACCCGCAGGGCTGCCGTTTCAATAACTGCACGGTCAGGCACTACTGCCTCCCGGTCAAGCGTGCTACCGTTCACCAAAACCGGGGCGCTCACTTTTACCTGCCGGCGGTTAAGTATTACGGAAATCTCCGGGGGACTGATAACTTCCTGCAAGCGGACACATCCGTCAACACCGTCAACGGCTTCAACAAACGTAATCGCATCCCCATCTTCTACTTTATCAGAAAGAGAATTAACCGGGTTGCCGTTTAAGCTTACTGTCGCTGAACTGCCGAGCGTGCCTTTAAAGATCCGGAGCTCCCCCTTGACTTCAGCTGTCAAAGACAAACCGGGGCGAGGAAACAGCTTTTTATTCATAATCACCCCTGATGCCGTCAATACAGCCATGATATCTTTTTTCTGCTGAAAATCCAGTATACGTAACGGCCTGCCATTGACCGTAACATTAATAAAACGCAATCCTAAAGACTGCGTCGTCATGAGCGTAATACCTATGGGCGTTATGGTTTCAGGCCCGGCGAGCTTCCCGGTAAGGTCATGGATCCCCTTGATCATCTGCGGCAGGCGTACGCCAACCTTATGCGGGGCGAGCCCAAAACCTTTTGAGAGTTCCCGGATCAAATCAAACGTCTGGCTCCCGCCTCCGACAACAATAACAGCCTCAGGAGCCCCCTCATTCAACGCAAGGCCCGCTGCCGCGATCGATACCGCTAATTTGTTAACGGCAGGCAAAAGGTTTTTCTTAAGGCTAAAAATATCGATACGCTGAGGTTTTCCCCAAATATCTTCGTAGGTAACCATCACATCGTGATCCAGGGAGCGCTTGATCCGCTCCGCAGTAGAGAAATCTACCAGCAAAACCTTGGAGATATATTCCGTGATCTCATCACCTGCTTCAGGGACCATGCCGTAGGCGAAAATGAACCCGTCCTTGGTCAAAGCCAGATCGGAGGTTCCGGCGCCGATATCCACCAGGACGATGTTGAGATTACGCATCTCAGGAGGGACTATAGCATTAAGGGCAGCAATAGGCTCAAGGGTCATATTAACCGCCTCAAGCCCGGCTTTTTCCAACACAGAAAACATACTGTCTAAAACAACACGCGGCAAGAATGTCGCAATGACCTCAACACAGATCATTTTCCCGCGATGGCCCCGAAGGTTATTGATCCGGCTGTTATCCAGCTCATAATAGATCGGGCTATACCCGACGCAATAAAACTCAGAGAGCTTATTCCCCGAATTAGAAACGATCGCCTCAATAGCTTCTAATTCCAGGTCGCGTACGATTGCCTGGGTGATTTCCTGTTCTATGCCAAGGTCTTTGGAAACTTTACTTTTATGCGCGGCTAAATTTCTCCCGGCAACCGCTACCCCGACCTGCGTTAATTTCCTCCCCCCGCGGGATTCAAGGCTTTCCTTTATTTTGACAACGGTCTTGACAACCTCTTCAATACTATGGATCTGCCCGTCAAACATCGGGCGCGAAGCATGTTCCCTGACCTCCACATCGACGATCTCAATATACTCATCGTGCTGGCGGGCAATAATACCCATCACCTTGCGTGTCCCGATATCTAACGCAAATATTTCCCGCGCCATAGGAATCATGTTTGATTAGTATTAAGGATTTTATGTACGCTTTCCTGCGCCAATAAAAAAAGGACGAAAACATTCAATTCCACATCTTCAATAAAAAGACGGTTCTCGATCGGCAGGATGTACCCGGCATCGCCCTTATGCAATTCGGCGATCAAACCGCGGACCAAACGATCCATTAGATCCATATGGATCTGATTTACTGACGGGACTAATTTATATAGTTTTAAAAACTCAGTCACCGCGTTCAGATAGGAACAACAGAGGATATTAGAGCTTTCAGAGAGGGCGGAAGAATCCGCGAGATTAAAAAGCTGGCTGGTACCGGCTTTCCGGCGAGAGAGTATATCGATCATTGAAAGCGCGCTCTTGAGCGAAAACAAAACCAGCATGTCACCGCTTAAAGACCCCAAGATATTCACGCTGACCGCCACGCCTATTTCTTGAGGATTAGATAAAAACTCGGCGTTTAAGAGCTCCGGGAATGAAAGGATCTTAACACACGGGACATTAATAAGCACTTTCTTGTTAAAAAGCTGCCCTAAAGCTGTCGCGGCATTACCGGCGCCGATATTACCGATTTCTTTTAATACATCTAATTGCTGAGACGTTAAATTCAATCCGCTCATCCTTATCCTTTTCTAACGCAGGCTCATCGTATCTAAAATCAACGCGACCTTCCCATCACCCAATATCGTCGCTCCCGCGATACCCTTTGTCCTCTTAATCAACGCCCCTAAAGGCTTGACGACAATATCTTGTTCGCCTAATACCTGGTTAACGACCAACCCGGCAGCTTTTGTGCCGTATTCAATAATGATCACGGATAAGCTTGTATCCTCGACAGCATCAAGCTGTAACGCCAGCTTCTTAATATCAAGCTCTTTCTGCAACCGGATAATCGGAATGATCTCATCCCTGACCCGCGCCACTTCAAAATTCTGAATGATCCGGAGCTCTTCCTCCTGGATCTTGATGATCTCCCGCACGCTCATTAAGGGGATAGCAAAAACCTCATTGCCGACCTTGACCAGCATTGCCTTGATGATCGCCAACGTCAACGGCAGCGTTAAGATAAACCGGCTTCCCTTGCCGAGCTCTGTTTCAAACTCAAGCCTCCCCCCCAGAGATTCGATCTTGGATTTAACCACATCCAGCCCCACGCCCCTGCCCGAAATATCAGTCACTTTCTTGGCAGTCGAAAAGCCGGGCATCGTGATCAGGTCAAGGATCTTTTTTTCATCAAGGCTTACGGCTTCAGCTTCGGTTATCAAACCTTTTTCAAGAGCGACACTTTTCACCGACGCGAAATTAACTCCCCTGCCGTCATCGGCTATCTCAATAAAGATCTGGCCTTTCTGCCTGCTGACCTGGATAAGCAGTTTGGCGCTGGCTTTCTTTCCGGCAGCACCGCGCTCTTCGGGGCTTTCAATACCATGATCGATAGCATTACGTATTAAATGTACCAGCGGATCGCTCATTTCATCAAGGACCACACGGTCCAACTCGATCTCACTCCCGCTGATCTCCAGGTCCACCTGCTTATTCTGCTTCCGGGCCAGGTCCCTGACCATCCGCGGGAACGTGTCCAGAATATAGGCGACCGGCAATAACCGCGTCTGCATGATCTCATCTTGCAGCGACGAAATAAGCCGGTCGAGCATCGAACTGACATCTTCTAAGGGGTCGATTTTATACTGCTGGGAAATCTGCATCAGGCGGATCTTAGCGATCGCCAACTCTCCCATCAAATTCATGATCTTATCCAAACGTTCCACCGGCAGGCGCATACTCTGTATCTTCTTGACATAATGCTGTACCGGAGCAGCGACGGTGGCGGATGAAGCAGCCCCGCCTGCTACGGCAGGACGGAAATTAATTTCAAGGGAATTGATCTCCACCTTCTCGATCTCCGAAATGGTCAATAAGACACGGTTGATCGTTTCTTGAGTTTCTTTTGTTTCCAGGATCAAGGTAAAGCTAAAATCAAACTTACCCTCTTTCAGGCAATCAAGCGGAGGCAAAGACTTAATGATCTCTCCGCTGCGTTTGATATTATTAACCACCAGGTACGCGCGGGCCTCGCGCATGACACAATCCTTGGAGATGATCACTTTGACCTTATAGATATTATGTTTGATGTCCTTTGCCAGGTTTATTTTCTTAAGCTCTTCCTCGCTGAATGCAATATCCCCATCCCCCTCTGAAGCCTTCTTCGCCGGGCCGACGGTGCCGGAGATAATTTTCTCCTCCTCAGGCTCTTGGATGAAAACATCCTTCAATTCCTGCAAAAAGGGGTTGATATCGATCTTAGATTCCTGTTTGGCTTTTATTTCTTCGACTAATTTTTCCAGGAGGTCAACGGTGGCAAAAAGCTTATCGATGATCTCTGAGGTTACCTTCTTGCGCTGGCTGCGCAACTCATCCAGGAGATTCTCCATATGGTGGGATAACTGGGTGAGTTTATCAAACCCCATCGTCGCCGACATGCCCTTTAAGGTATGCATACAACGGAAGATCTCATTCAACGAACTTAGGTCAGCGGGATTTTCTTCAAGTTTAACGAGACAATTACTGATAACACTAAGGTACTCTTCGGATTCGGTGAGGAATAATTCTCGATAACTGTCCTGCATACAAGGCCTTCAAGGATTGTGTATTGTATTATTCGCCGATACTTTTAATAATAAGCTCCAGCCCCACCGAGTTAGGGATCAGAAAAAAATGCCCGCGGATGGAAGCTTTGAGCTCCGTAAATTCAGATTCGATCAAAAGGGCAAACTCAGAAGTGCAGCTTAATTCGATCAGCACATAATCAAGCATTGCCCCCGCCATATCAATGATCAATTCCGGTACCGTCGGGACTAACCCCAAGCCGACAAAACTCCCTAATGCCCCTAAATAAGCATTCGCGAGGATAACCCCTACTTCTTTTAACGCAGAACGCTCGACATCGCCGATAACACTCCCGCCGGAAACAGGCTTACCGGTCATCAGGCCCGCGAGGGCAAGCGCATCTTTCTGGGAAAAAATGAAAATAATGGTACTCGGCAGATCGCCGAGGACCCGTAAAACCAGCCCTGCGACAAGCTGATCGTCTCCGCCGACAGCAGCCGGGACCTCTTCAATAGGAAGAAACAATATCCGGGGGACAACGATACTAATATTAGTATCGAGCAATTGCGAAAGCGCGGTCGCGGCATTACCGGCACAAATATTGCCGATCTCCTTCATCGCGTCTTTCTGCTTATCTGTAAAAACCATATCAGCCATTTGACCGACTCTCCTCTACGCTCACGGAGGAAGGGAAAACCCCTCCCTTACAATTTCTTTTCCGGCGGAAGTAAAGCATTACGGACCGCCTCGACCAACCGGATCGCCTGGACCGGCTTCGTCACAAAATCTTTCGCTCCCGCACGTATCGCCTCCACAACCAACGACTGCTGGCCCATAACCGAACATATCAAGATCTTTGCATTCGGGTCGATTTTAACGATCTCCCTCACCGCGCCGATACCGTCAAGCTCTTCCATCATAGGCATAACAATATCCATCGTCACCAGATCGGGTTTGAACTCTTGATACTTCACAACTGCATCTTTGGCGTTTGAAGCTTCAACGCAGATTTCGTATCCTTCTGCGGTCAAGATCTTGGCGATCATTTGGCGCATGAAAACAGCATCATCAACTATCATTATTTTTGCCATACATACCTCTCGTAAAAATTATAAGCTACTCTGACATTATGTCAAGAGAAATCGTCCTTTTGCCCGATTCCACTTAAGTTTTTTAACCTAAACTACTTACCGTTATTTTTTCTTAAGCGATCTTGTTTTGATCGCATCAGAAAGCACCCCCCAACCGCACAAAAAACCGCAGGCGGCATAAAACACCGTGATCACCAACCGGTCAGCAACCGCCAAAGCGACAGCCTGTTTAAAAGATGCGCCTTCCTGCATTAACAAAAACGTCATTCCGCTTTCTTTGATCCCGAGGCCGGCGGGGACAGGAGAGAGATACCCCATGGTAAAAGAAATGGCGATAAGCTTAACGACGCGCCCCCAGGGGATATGCAAACCAAACACCTTAAATAAAGACCAATAATAACAGACACCGGCAATAATGTTCAACAAAACAAACGGCGCCACGGCGAGAACATTACGGCGCGTTTCTTTAAAATATCCCGCTGCGTTCTTGATAAAATCACCCAGCCGCTTTTTCTTACCCAAGATAAAAAAGAACATCAACGTAAAAAAAACGATCAAAAACCAAGGGATACGCGCCGCCAGCTGTGCCCCGAAATATAATCCGGCGATGACCCAGGGTAAGACAGAAAACAACTCAAGGACAACAAATGACGCAAGGCTTTTATATAACGGGATAGCGTCATTTTTAAACACGGCGCTTACCAATGCGTACCCGGACCCGGTCAACAATATTTTATTCAACGCCCCCGCGGCCGTTGTCCCTTGTATCGCTTTTCCCAAAGAAACCTGCCGGTTAAGTAAGATCCAGAAAACACATGCGCTTAAGAAAACACTCATCCCTAACGCCGAGAAAATAAATATTCCATAGACGATCGTCATCGTTTTCTGCACACTCCCGCTAATCCCTTGCACCAGGGAGTAAACCTGCTTAAGAAGCTGTGGAATTTACGCACTGAAGAAAACCGGCGCCACGGCAGGAGCCAGCCGAAGCGCCCGTATAGATGTACTTCGGGAAAACACTTGTTTAACAACGATTTAAACCGGAAATAATCCAATTCCGAAAAATGCGTAGGATGCTTTTCGCCGGTAAGGGCGCAATAAACCCAAAACAATGGCTTATTCGGCGTCGAGATCACTAAAGTTCCCGAAGGGGCGAGCACCCGGTATATCTCTTCAAGAAAGTGCCGATGAAATGACTGATGGGGCAGATGTTCAATGACTTCGATAGCGCAAACTGTCTCAAAAGAATTATTCTTAAAGGGGAGTTCGCGCGCATCCGCACGGACAAACTGCACTCCCGCCGCCGAAGCTTCCTGCCGGGCCCGAATGAGCCTGCCGGCGGAAATATCCATTGAGATCAAAGTATCGCATCGGCTGAGAATTTCTTTGGCCCACATTCCGTCGCCGCAACCGATCTCCAGGCATCTTCCCCGGACATTTGCAAGCACAAAATCAACAAAATCACGGGAAGCGGTTTGCCGATGCGCCTGGACTGTCACGGAACGCTCTAAAGAATCCACGTATGCTTTTTCATTCATATTATTTCCGCGCTACCATACTATAACCCAACGTATCGTCTTCATTCTTGTGCAGGCGTTCTAATAAAACAAATGACGACTGGACAAGCGCACAGATAAAAAGCTTCAAAGCCTCGGCAGCGATCGATCTTGGCCTGCCGCCGGCATCATAAAGGTAATTACTTAACCGCTGTCCCATCATCTTCCAGAATCCTCCCCGCGCTTTAAGAGTGACATGCGTAAAACCTGCCGAAGACGCCAGATAGCTTAAACCGTAACGGGTAAAGCGGTAATAATCATGCGGGGCCTCATGGATACCCCAATTCATGGGCGCTGTTAAAATAAGGCAGCCGCCTTTTTTGAGCACCCGATAGGCTTCCTGGAATAATACCTGCGGTTGACGGATATGCTCAAGTGACTGGATAGACAAGACAGTATCAAAACTGTTATTCTTGAACGGCAGCGCCTCTGCCGAACCATAAATATCCGGTTTGCCGGATGCGGTGGCTACATCGAGCCCGATATAACGCAGACAATAACCATCAAAGACCGCCCGGTATGGCTTTTCACCGCAGCCTATATCCAAAAAAACTCCTTTGGCATTTATGCGGCAGGCGCAGAGCGCATCAAGTATCGACTGTTTTTCGATCCGCTGCGGGTGCAACCAGGGGATCCTTCCCTGACGGATATATGCTAAACGTTTTTTTCTAAAAACTTCTTGGGCATTCATTGAGCGTGCGCTTTCAGATAAGAAGCGATTCTTTCTACGACTTTCTGCCAATCATACTGCCTGCTTAAACACAGGCCCTGTTCAGAAAGTGTTTTAAGATGTACAGAAGAGCTTAAAACTACCCGCAACACATTTGTTAGATCTCTGACATTATTTTTCTCAAACCGCGGCAACCCCAGATCCGGGCAGCCGGTTGAAACAAGTGTGGGGGTAGCAGAGGCCATCGCCTCTAAAGCGGCCAGGGGTAACCCTTCATAGAGGGAAGGTAAAACAAATAAATCCGCATGACGATAAACTGCCGGAAGGTTTTCATACGGGACCTTGCCCAGAAATTCCACGGCAAGCGATAATTGCGCGGCTTGAGCACGTAAACGTTTTTCCTCCCTGCCCTCTCCGGCTATCTGCACCGCCAGACAGGCGCCACCGGTAAGATCCTTTACCGCACGGAATAAAATATCGATCCCCTTCCTGGCATCCAGCCTGCCGACATAAAGTATTGTTTTTACTGCCGTATCGAAGCGGCGGATCGATTCGGGTTTAAAAAGCGCTGTATCCACGCCGTTGGGGATGATCCCTATTTTTTCTTTCTGCGCTCCCATAAACTGAAGTTCTGCGACCATATCCTGAGAAAGCGCGATGACCCCGCACGCTTTCTGTAACAATCTTTTCTCATACGGGATATACGCGTTATTCAAAAAAGCATACAAGGGCCTGCCCATTAAGGCGCACGCCTTATACTCTCCATAGCGGCTGCCCTGAAAATGAGCCACGAGCGGCCGGGTTATCCGGCACACAAAAGGAGAAGACAGGCTGTATAACAAATCGAATCCTTTTTCTATCTTCGGGATTATGCTGCCGGCATAGTAAGCAAACGACGGTATCCGGGTCAGAAAAGTCTTACCCCAAAGCGGAACACGATATACCGTCACCTGTCCCCGGATTTCTTTCCTGACTTTATATATCGTCGGATCACCCGCAATGATCGTTAACTCAATGCCGTACTCAGGAAGAAGGCGTTCGATATAACCTGAACAAACCCCCATCCCCCCTTTTGCATAGGGAGGATGGTCCCGGCTTAACATTAAGACTTTAAGAGGCATATGTTATTTGCGTACGTTCAAAGGTTAACGTAGTCGATAGTCCACCGTCCATGGACTATCGATTACTTGTTTACCCCGTGTTTGTCAAGGGGAGACCTATATCTGGTTAGCTATAAGTGAACGGGTCCCTGACTGCCGTCAGGCAGGCTGTCTTGGACTGTTTTCTCGCGGGGACGCCTGTCTGCCGTCAGGCAGGTTTGCCCCGCTCGTAAACAGTCCAAGCCACCCGTTCATCCGATACCCGGTAACTATAGACCAACGACTACATGTGTCCTGTGACTTGTGTCATGCGACCTACAGGTATCCTGCAACCTACGCGTACTCCCGCAGACGGTCCACGATCACCTCGGAAGCAGTAAAAAGAAGCGGCTGCATAAGTTTATTCTCCCTGCTAAACGCCGGGTAACCGGTGATAAAGGATCCTGCGATAGTTTTATCGAACCGGGAAAGGACAACATTCTCTCCCAGCCCTTCGTTCCTTTCCGTATGCGAGCGTAAAAGCAGACAGGGCTTGCCTAAATAATACGCCTCCTCCTGAATACTGCCTCCATCGGTCAAAACACAGGCGCATTGTTCAAGCAAGAACATGAATTGGCGATGAGAAACAATAGCGCAGGATTCAATGTTACGCATACCCAAGACCTTCTGCAACAGCCTATATTTGTTCAACTGACGCACGGTCGGCGGATGCTGCACAAAAACAACAGGCATAAGCGAGCAGGCGCGCTCAATAGTATCGACAATGAATTCAATGCGGCGTTTCGAAAAAATATTCTCAAACCGATGGAATGTTACCAAACAATACCCTCGTTCCCTCGTTTGTATAGACCTGTTCTTTTCAAAACTAAACCGAGCCGTTTCAAAGGATGTATTTGCCGGCATCAATATCGATTTCTCCTTATACCCCATACTGACGAGATTTTGATACGCCCAGGCATTGGGAGCGAAAAGAAGATCGGAGAATTTCATCGCGATGATCCTGACGACCTCTTCAGGGAAAGGGGAACTCCAACGAAAAGAACGTAATCCCGCCTCGACATGCGCCACTTTTAATCCAGCCCGCTTTGCCAGGTATAAACCCAGAAGCGTCGAAATTGTATCGCCGTGGACAAGACATATCCCGGACTGACCCTGAAAAAGATTCTTTTTTATCCAACCGGAAGAAACACTTTTGCAGAATATCCTGCATAACCAAAAGAACACCTCAGGCAGCGAAGAAATATCCTTTCCTTGCGCCAAACATACTCCAGGCTCATCCAAAGAAAACTCAGCGCGCAATTCCCGCGCAATTAACGCATGCTGGCCAAGGTCGATAAGATTATAGGGAATATTCCTTTCTTTCAGGCGCCAGAGAACAGGAGCCATTTTTACAACCTGGGCTTTTGTGCCGATAGCGATATGGATCATAGTATCGTTATTTTCGTTATGTTCGTTATTGTCGTTGTGTTCGTTATTGTCGTTTAATTCGCTAAACGATATTAACGGCACTAACGAAAATAACGATATTAACGAAATTAACGATATTAACCTTTTATCTTAAGCAACTCGGTATTACCGATACGATGAACCGGGATGATCTGATCCCTGTATTTAATCAGGAACCTTTCAAGATAAATACTTGTAGCATCCCAAGCCTCGGAAATAATAATATATCTGATCTTGTTCGTTAAGGCTGCCTGCCATATAACATCGGGGTCCTGGCTAAACGGATATACGGTCGATTGATGCCCTGTGTATAAATATGTCACGGTCGGCTTACGTGAAATGATCCTCTCTTTATCCGCCACATGCGATGCTACCCACTCATTCATAGCGAGAAAGTTCCGCGCAGGCGGATAATCAGTAACATCTGCCCAAAGCTTCAGGTACCTCTCGCGCGGAGAGGACCACAAAACACAGATCAACTGCGCCACAAGCGCAAACTGTAATAGCTTTGAGGCTTTCTGCGGGCTGCGGGTAAAGAACCGAAAAACCGCCATAAGGCCGAAAAAGTAAAAATAAAATACAAAAGGAAGGATGGGAAATAGATATCGTCCGTCTTCATAAAAAGGCCAGCAAGAAATCAGGAGAAAATACCCCAGGAAATAAAAAGCAAATGCCCTGCGCCCGAGCTTCTTGCGGTCCCAAACGCCCAGCCAAACTATAAAAAACGACATGAACACCGCGGCATTATACAATGGCCCGTGACGGATAAAAGGCAGAAGCGTTTCCTGCATAATTGAGGCGTAAAAGTTTATCCCTTCCACAAAACGCAGCAACAAAAACCAGGGATTATCGGTGATCAAGCCCCGGTGCGGAGCATAGCCGTCCAGGGGAAGAAACTGCTGCGCAAAAGAAGGGGCATACGGATGAACGATGAACGCCAGACGCAGCTGCCAAACAAGAAAGACAGGGATGAACACAGCCGCAAGGAACATGATTTTCTTCTTATCGAGCCTGCTTTCATATTCCTCTTTATCCATCCATAAATACAAGAGCACGCCCAAGAACACCAGGAAACCGACATAGCGGAAAAAATACGCCAAAAGCAAAGCTGCGGCAGTCAGCCATCCTTCTTTATTAATAATCGTCGGCATTCTTTTGTACCGGGCCGCCGCGTAAAAGCTTATTCCTGTGAAAAATAATAACGGGATCTCTGTCAGGATTTTATGCGAATAAGACCAGTAGAGCCTGTTTAAGAATAAGTTTGCCACGAGTAAAAAAGCAGCCGGATACGGCAAGTCTTTTTTGAATAACTGATAAAAGATCACAAGGGTGAAATAGGAAAGCGATAAAATAAGCACCTGCATCAGCCAGAAATTCCTGCCGAAGAAAAACAATACCCCTGACAATAAAACAGAGATCCCCGGAGCTAATACGGAAAAAGGTTCCCCGGGAAAATTGAGCATCCGCAAACCTTTGCCTTGAGCTAAAGATTCACCGATAATGATATACTGCGCGCTATCCCCGCCCGTATCAAGAAGCCCGGGAGAGACACACCGCAAACCGCAATACCAAAAAATAAGGCTCAATAAGATCCAATGCCAATTCTTGGCAATCCTTTGCGCAACGCTCATTCTTCAGTCCTATCCATCCTCAATTGATTGATCTGCTCAGAAACAAGGCCGAGCATAAATATGACCAGGGAAGCGGTAAAAAGCAAAACGCTCATATTGGTAAACCGGTGGCTGGTAATGAAGGTATAAACGTAATAAACAAATCCGCTCATAAAAAAAACGATGCTGACAGGCATAAACACGCGCAGGGGGGAGAAAAAAACAGCGATACGTATCATGATAAGGAAAAACCGTAAACCGTCTTCCCAGACATTGATCTTACTGACGCCGTATTTCCGGTGACCGCAGGAAACAGGCACATACGTGATCGCCCTGCCGCTGTTTAAAAAGGCAAGCGTCAAAGTAGTAGGGGAAGAAAAACCGTTGGGAAGCAGGTAAATATACTTAACGGCAAACCTGCGCTTTATGGCGCGAAAGCCCGAGGTCAGGTCTTTTATGGGAAACCTGGTCACATAGCTGGAAAAAAGGTTATAGCAGCGATTGCCGAAATTGCGCAGGCCAAGCTTCGAGAAATCCCTGGCCCCGATAACCATATCAAAGGAGGCAAGCTCACTGAAGAGCCGCGGAATATCACGGGGATCGTGCTGTCCGTCGGAATCCATCAAGACCACGATATCAGCGACGGCATTGCGCAACCCTGTTTTGATGCAAGCGCCATTACCCATGCGATAGGGATGCCGGATAACCTGAGCTTGGGCTGCAACAGCTTTTTCACCGGTATGGTCCTCTGAGGCATCATCCACCACCACGATCCGGCACGCCGATCCGAGAACTTCCCGGATTTGCAGGATAACCCTGCCGATAGAATCAGCCTCATTATAAGCAGGCATAATAACTTCTACAGTCTCTTTTTCCATATGCTCTTCTTGCCCTTATATCAACACAAAAATCACCGTTTCCGCCATACAAAATATATATATTATTGTAACAAAGATTCCAAAAAAACCTATTATTTTCTCTTGGATTTTGCTATAATATACTTATTCAAATGAAAGAAAACATGAAAACAAAGATCGCTATCATCGTCGAAGACCAACGCCTCCAGGATTATATCGTACTTTTATTGGTAGGGGAAGGCTATGATGTCAAAGCATACTCTTCGCAAAACGACGCTTTAGAAAACCTTGAAAAAGAAACAGTCGACCTTATTATCTCCGAGTTTCAATCGCCCAACATCAACGGCCTGGACATTTGCAAAGTCTTACGGAAGAATTTTTTCTACAACCTCATACCGATGTTCTTCCTCATCCCTGATAAAGCCCCGCTGAATGCCGCCCGGCTCATTTACGCGGGAGCCGATGATTATATCAAGAAATCATTGATCGAAGAAGAATTATTCCTCAAGGTCAAATTAAACCTTTACCGCAAATCGCGCCATCTGGATATCGACAGCATCACCCGGCTTCCCGGACAATCATATTTACTGCGGGAACTGCAAAAACGTATCGAGTTCAAGGAATTATTCGCCGTATCGTATATTGACCTGACAAGATTCAAGGAATTCAATCACCGCTACGGATTTGAGCGGGGAAATGCCGTGATGCAATATACCGCTTCACTGATCCACAACACCATGCGCCAGAAAGGCACGACCTCGGACTTTCTTGCAAAAACCGGCAGCAACGACTTTATTATGATCACCTACCCTGAAAATGTCGATGAAATCGTAAACAAGATCATTAAAGAATTCGACACTGATATCCCCTCTTTTTACGATGAAGAAGATAAGTTGAACGGTTTTATTACGATTAAATTCCGAAACGGGGAAACACAAAAATCCCCGTTATTAAAAATCCACGTCGGCGTCGTTATCAACGAATATTTCCCGCTCTTCTCTCCTACCCGGATCATTCAGATCGCCAGTGAAGTTAAAGACCTTGCCCAGAAGAACACCGATAAAAGCGTGTATATTAAAGAAGACAGGAAACATTATATTATCTCTTAAGTAAAACTGTTTCAGCGGGGCTTTTTCTTTTGCGCGGGAATTTCTTGTATCGTGGAGAGGAAATCTGCATTAACCGGATACCCCAGAGCCAGGGCTTGGCGCGCATGAAAACGCGCCAGGTCAGCGCGCGGCGGCTCCAGAGACCCGTAAATAACAGCAAGATTATTATGCGCCTCAGCGGCATCCGGATTCAAGAGGAGCGCTTTTTTCAGGTGCCGTAAGGCCCGCAGGTCGGCATTCTGCGCATAACAGGTACCTAAAGAGTATTGTGAAAAATAGTATCCGGGATTAAGGCGCACAGACTTCTCATACGCTGAGATCGCAGCGCCGATATCTTTAAGCTCCTCGCAAGCCTGGCCGAAACCATAATAACCCAGGTATGAATCGGGATCGGCCTTTATTGCCGACTGAAAGTATTCTTTGGCGCGCGCGGGATCATTTTCCAGAAGGCAAAGCTGCCCGAGGCCAACGAGCATTTCCGAAGCCGCCGGATTAATACGCAATCCTTCTTCCCAGGTGAGGCGAGCCTCGGAATTTCTCCCCATTGCCAGGTATACCCTCCCCAGGAAATTAAAAATATGGAAATTACGATTATCGATCACCTTTGCCTGGAGCAGTAACTGCTGGGCGTCAGCAAACCGGCCTTCTTTCTCGGCCACATACGCCAGGTTGATCCTGCCGGTGACCTGATTTTCAATAGTATTGGATAACGCAAGCGACTTTGCAATAAGGCTTTTTGCTTGAGGATATTCCCCCTCGTTTAAATACTCAACGCCGAGATTATGCAAGGCGATGGTTGAGGCAGGCTCATATTTTAAAACAGATTTCCAGAGACGCGCCGCGCTTGACCACTCGTAATTTCTCGTCCATACCAGGATAATAAAGATACCGATGACACAGGCATACAGATATGGCGTACCCTGTTTCCAACGCCGATACAGCCAATCAAGCGCTAAAGCCGCAATAAAATACAAACCTATACCTGCGCAATATAAATGATGCTCCGCCGCCACGATATTAAGGACAGCGTAGAATTTCGGCAACTGGCAGATACCATACCATGCCAGCCCAAAACTCACCCAGGGCTGTTTTTTGCGAAGCGCCCAGATCATAACGATAAGTACGGCAATACCCAGGACAGACAAGAGCGCCGCGGGTTCATAAACAGAGGTAAGCGTCGGGAAACTATGGTGTATTGATAATGGATAGGGAAAAAGGAAAAGCCTTAAAGAAAAGAATAAAACAGCTGCCTGGGTAAGGGCATTTGCGGAAAAACTTCTTAAAGGGCTGGACAAGGGAGCTAATATCCCGGCGCTGCCACCTATCATGAAATACCGGTATTGCCAATACGCGACCGACAAAATGACCAAACCGATATAGAAAATACCGCGGCGCTTCAGAGGCCCAAACAGCGGCGCCTTTGGATGAACAATAAGGAGATCAGCTGCAAATATCAAGAGGCCGAATACTAAAGCGCTTTCTTTTGTTAAAAGCGCGCACAGATACATGAGTAAAACCAACGCATTCTTTTGTTTAAGGTAAAAAAACATCCCCGAAAGGATAAAGAAAGTCACCAAAAGATCAGAACGGCAGGTGATATAACTTACCGCCTGCGTATTGAGCGGATGACAGACAAACAGTAAGACCGCACCTAACGAAACGGCAAAAGAAAGGCTTTTCTTGAGATGTCTGATGAGTTGGAACAACAAAACCGCGTTTAAGAAATGGATCAGGATATTGATACAATGGTACCCAAAAGGCTTCAAGCCGCTAAAAAAATAATTAAAACTAAAGGTGATCATCAATAACGGGCGCAACATCCCTCGTCCGACAGTAGTTTCAGAAGTATATGCCCCCTGAAAGAATAGAGGGATAGAGCGGAAGCTTTTGATAAAAAGATTATGGACTATCGTATGCAGGTCGTCAAAAACAAAAGGGTTCCCTAAAGAATTAACGTAGAGGACACAGCAGAAGAACGCGATGAGTAAAACCGCCGATTTTTCCTTAGAACTTTTTTCCATGGCAACAAAAAGCCCCTGTTTCGTTTACCTTTGAAAACAGGGGCTTTAAAAAACATATTCTGTTTAAGTTCTCTTATAGCTTATAACCCGTGATCATGATCCCGCAGTACGCCTGAGGTATTGCTGTACAAAGCCAGCCCTGTAGAATCATAACTACTTCCTGCTCTCGGGCAGGAAGGAACCGCTCCGACCAAAAATGTCTCTCCGTGACGGTTAGAGGCTGTACCCAATGAAGCGATCGAGATCGGGAAACCGCTATTATCCATACGGTTACGAGCGGCTGATTTAGCATAAAAAGCTGAGATCGCGCTTCGCAAAGACCCGACGTTCCCCTGGCATGCTGCCTGATCGGCATCTTCTTTCAGACTAACAAAACGAGGAATTGCAACTGCCGCTAAAATACCTATGATAACAATGACCATTACCAATTCAATAAGCGTAAAACCTTTCTTATTCATTTCTCACCTCCTTATAAAAGTTTACCATATTTACTATTTTATTGTCAAGTATTTTTGCAAATTAATATATTCATACCCGACGGTTATTTATTCGATAAATGTATATGACACCATATCAAAAGTGATCTCCTGATACGGCAGAAGAGGCTTCTTCCGGGTAATAGTAACAGCCCCCACCGACACAAGCCTTTCCATCGCGCTCAATTTTTCAAGAAAATTGATCGCCTGCGGATAAGTACTTTCACATTTCATTTTGATAAAGAACTGCTTCAAACCGTTATTCGCCGGGTCAGGCGTGCCTGAATCGGTTATTTTAAAACTGCCGCCTTTTAACCCCGCCTGAGTACTGACACGGATAAGGTCCTTGATTAAACCAAAAGGCTTCTCTTCATTAATAGGGACCACTTTGTTTATTTTCTGTTCTTCCTGTTTCAGGGCCTCATTTTTACGCTCTAACTCAGCTAAATACTTGTTTGCGTTCTCTTCTTTTTCATATTCCGCGGTTTTCTCTAACAACGACGCCTTTAAATCAATATTTTCTTTAAGGTACCAGCCGAAAAGCGCACCAATGAGCACCAGGATGGTAATCACAACTATATTAACGATCAGGTTCAATCTTTTCATTTCCCACCCACATTGGCGGTGACCGTGAATTTCCTCACCTTTACTGACGTCAAAATGATCTCACCGGATGAGCCGGCCGTTTGCGCGGTAAATCTTTCCAGCTTTAACGGAGTGATGCTCACATTATTGAAATACTTCGTATTTTCCAGCTTATGCCGGAACCCCTCGACGATCTCAAGCGCCTGTTCATAATCGCTTGAGACTTCGGCCTTTATCGTAACAATACCCGCCTCAAGCGTCAACTTCGTTAAAACTACTTCTTCAGGGACCGCTTTCGGTAACTCCTGTAACGCCGCGCGCAAAGCGTCTTTACCTGCTGCTAACAGTTTGACCGCAGCGTCTTTCTTCCCGATAAACTGCTCTTTAGTCTGCAGTTCATTCAATCGCTTTCCCAGCTTTTTAAATCTTTTCAATTCGAATTCCTTACTTTTAATATCCCTGCGGATAAGCGCGTTATCGAGAGAAACCTTAAGCGCGGCTAAACTAAAAAGAGAAATAACGATAAAACTAACGACCAATAAGATCAAACGCCTCCGGGCGACAATTTCTTTTTTCTTGATCTCAAGCGGCAAGAAATTAATAACCGATTCCTCTGCTGCCTTGGTCTTGATGCTCCCTAACGCAAGGCTGGCGGCATTCACAAAAATGGGAGAATTGATCACTTCATTTTCAGTTGTTTTTTCTTTGACTATCTGGACATCGGCAAAAGGCATGATCAGGTGGCACTTACCGCCTACCTGAGGGGCGATTGAAGCAAGAAAATGTTTGATCTGGCTGACACCGCCGAGAAAATAGATCTGGTCAACGCGCTTACCTTCTGATTGCTCCTTATAAAAAACCAGCGACCTGCGCAGCTCATGCATAATACGCTCCAGATGCGGCTGCCACAACATCCTGAGCTCCAAAGCATTGACCCGGGGGCCGTCAGCGCCTGCTTCCTGGCCTTCCTCATATTTCTGGCGCATGATCTCTTCAGCGATCGCGACTTTATCCTTGAGGTCAAAGGGGATTTGAGGGATACCCTGATCCTGGACCGCTTTTTCCGCGGCATCGCGGGCAACCCCCAATTGCCGCGCGATATCTACGATAATATCGCTGAATCCGAAAATAACATTACGCAAGAACACTAATTTAGAATTACGCACCACACTGATATTGATGGAAGTGGCGCCGATATCCATACAAATAACGGATTCATCTTTTTCTTTAGCTTCCTTGGGAAGCAGGTTTGATAAAACACACCCGGAAGGAGTAATTGAGACCGGGGCAATATCAAGGGAGGCAAAAACATCAATGATCTTCTGAATGTATACTTTTTCAGTCCTGACAACCAGCACTTCTGACTTCTTAGATTTCGCGACTATCTGTTCACCAAGCATCAAGCATTCAAAAACATGATGTACCCCGCTGACCGGGATCATCTTATGCTTGGCTTCATTGGTTGCCGCGAACAGTAATTCTTTCTTATTCATTACCGGAAGGAATATCGAAGTAGCGGTAATCGAGGGGGGAGGCAGGTTAATGCTGACACGGGCAACGCGCAGGTTTTTCTCAGGGATAACCTTGGTTATTTCCTGCAGGAAACTATCGCCTTTGACATACAAAAGCCCGTTGGGAAGCGCTTCAGTAGGCGTAGGGAACAAAAAGGCATTCACTAAAACCGGCTTGCCTTTCAGCTCTAATTCGACAACTTTGGTAAACCGTGAGCCGATATCGATCCCTATTAACATATTAGACATATTTTAACCGCCGACTTTGGAAACTACTGAAGTAAGAGGCAAGAATACCGAAAGCGCGATCCCGCCTACAACAACTCCCATGGTTACGATCATAAGGGGTTCAAACATAGCGAATAAGCCCCTGACCGCCGCCGGGACTTCTTTGTCATAATATTGGTTGACCTTTTCCAGTGTTTCGCTTAACGTACCTGTCTGTTCACCGACACCGATCATGCGCACGACCAGATAAGGGAATTTCCCGGACATTTGCAATGCTGTCGAGATTTTTTCTCCCACGTTGACATAGTCGCGGGCTTTAACGATAAGAGTCTCAAAATATTTATTCCCGGTTACTTCTGAAGCGATACCTAACGCCGCGAAAACATTGACACCGGAACGCAAGCCCAAAGCAAAGGTGTGGCAAAACCGGGACAAAGCTATTTTTTCCATCAGGACACCGACAACCGGGATCCGCAGCTTCCATTTTGCAAGTAAATATTGGCCTTTTTCTTGAGAATTAACTACTTTGTACCCGACAACTCCCCCGATAATCGCAAGCAGCCCGACCCACCAATACCCCGCCGCTAAATCGCTGATCGCTAAAACAACCTGCGTTGGTAAAGGCAAGGCAACCCCCAGGTCATCGAACATCGGTTTAAACTTAGGGATAACCACAATAACTAAAACAAGGACCACCATGATCATGGTCGTAAAAAGTATGATCGGATAAATAGAAGCTTCCTTCACCTTCGACTTTAACTCCTCTTGCCATTCGAGAAGTTTCGCTAAATCTCCCAACACAAAAGGAAGCTTACCCGTGCTTTCTCCAGCGCCGATGATCGAAGTATATAATTTGGGGAATGACCTCGAATAATCAGATAACGCGTCTTTCAACGACCTGCCTGATTCCACATTATTAGCGATATTCTCCACCACTGCTTTTACTTTCTTTGACGGGGCAGCTCCCGCCAGATCACGCAAAGCCGCCAATAACGTAATACCGGCATCCAAAGAAATAGCCAGTTGTGTGGTAAAATTAAGCAGTTCTGAGGCATTAAGTGTATTGATGCGATGGGCCCGCTTGGCGCCTGTTTTTCCTGCTTGTGATGAAGAAACCCGCGCAAAGGTAAGATAATATCCCGATTTACTGAGCTGACTGGATAACTCTATTTCATTCTCGGCAGTGAGGCTACCTTGGATCAATTTCCCTGCGGCATCACGCGCTTTATAGGTATAGGTTTGCATACTTAACTTTCAACCCAAGAATCGTAAGAATAAGAATTTGGGACGCCGATATCTACCCTTAAACGGACACTGACCGTTTTATTCATATCCCCCAACTGGCCATGCCCCGTCGCTGTTACTTCGCGGTATACGCCTGGGGTAGTATCATCCCGGCTGGTAAGCTCAACCCAATAATAACCATCTCCTAAGGAAACTTTACTCGCCTGAGTGATTCCGGTCCAGTCCCAATTATTCTTCAACTCAGCCTTTGCCCTCTCAACACCTGCCTGAGCAAGATAAAAAGCGGCAACTTTATTTTTCTGAACAGCCCCTATTTTTATCTTTGCTTCCCAAACAGTAGATAAAACACCGACCAAAACACTCACAATAGCAAGCAGGAAAAAAGTAAACAATAATACCTGCCCTTTTCGGCCTCTCATTGGCCCCTCGCCTTTATCGAAGTTTCTAATGTATAGTCCCGGTTCCCCTGGCCTGCTGGTTGATCAGGGAATGGCCGTGCCGTCAACATAATTCTCATAACTCCATGATCAGCGTTGAAGAAAGGGTCGTGAGCAGAACAAGTAGGCCCGCCACCGCCACCACCGCCACCACCGCCGCCGCCACCACCGCC
>CAZPNW010000062.1:0-7847 GCA_964588175.1 uncultured Planctomycetales bacterium | reverse complement strand
TGTATGAGACCACCCCTTCTACCAATAACCCGCAGGGTATCCGTCCTGCTATGAAGACAGCGATGCCGGAAGGCGTATTGGAAATCCCGAAATTCTACGATAAAGTCTTTCCTCTTGATGAGATAGTTACGGTTGAATATTACCTGCCCGGCTGTCCGCCGACAGTTGAGTGGGTGCTCAAAACCATTGAAGCGATCACCTCGGATACACTTGCCCCTATAGGCTCGGTGATCGGGTTGGAAAAAACGCTCTGTGATGAGTGTCCCCGCGAGAGATCTTCTGACAGGAAGATCAAAAAGTTCTTTCGTCCGCATGAGATGATCCCTGACACAAAGAAATGCCTGCTTGATCAGGGGCTTATTTGTTGCGGCCCCGCTACCCGGGGCGGATGCGGCGCCAAATGTATGGAAGTAAATATGCCCTGCCGCGGCTGTTACGGGCCGCCTCCGGGGATCAGGGACCAGGGCGCAAAAATGTTAAGCGTGATCACCTGCGCTATCGATTCTCATGATGAGCAGGAAATTGCGAGGATCGTTTCTGATATTAAGGACCCGATCGGGACTTTTTATCAATTCAGCCTGGCTCAATCAATACTTAAAGGGGTCGTTAAATGAAAAAAATTACCATAGATCCTGTTACGAGGCTTGAAGGGCATGGTAAGATCGATATTTTCTTGAACGACGAAGGCGACGTTGAGAATGCTTATTTCCAGGTGCCGGAGCTGCGCGGTTTTGAGAAATTCTGCGAAGGCAGGAATGTTGAAGAATTGCCGAGAATAACCCCGAAAATATGCGGAGTATGCCCTGAGGCCCATCATTTGGCGTCAGCGAAAGCGGTCGACGCGGTATATAAAGTCGATCCGCCGGCTGCGGCAAAGAAATTACGGGAATTGTTTTATTGCGCGCATATGATCCATTCGCATATCGCTCATTTTTACGCTTTGGCCGGCCCTGATTTTATAGTCGGGCCTGATGCTCCCGCCTCCGAACGCAATATCCTGGGAGTCATAGCGAGAGTCGGTTTGGATATCGGTAAAGAGGTGATTAAACACCGTGCCTACGCGCAGGATATCCAGGCGCTTATCGGAGGCAGGGCAACACAGCCGGTTTGCGGCCTTCCGGGAGGTTGTTCAAAAGCGCTGAACGAGGAGGAAAGAAAGACAATAGAGGAGAAATCGATCTCTTGTGTTGAGTTTTCTCAGTTCACCCAAAAAATATTCGAAAATATTGTCTTAAAGAATAAACAATATGTTGACCTTATCCTGGCAAAAGACCTTTATTATATGGAAACATATTATATGGGGCTGGTGGACAAAGATAATAAGGTCAACTTTTATGACGGCGATATCAGGGTTGTTTCTCCTGACGGGCAGGAATTCCTGAAATTCAAGCCGCAGGATTACCTGGAGCATATCGGTGAAGTTGTCCAACCATGGACGTATTTGAAGTTCACGTATTTGAAGAAGATCGGCTGGCATGGTTTTAAAACAGGGAGGGATTCGGGGGTTTTCCGGGTCGCCCCTCTTGCCCGTTTAAATGCGGCAGACGGCATGGCTACTCCTTTAGCGCAGGCTGAATATGATAAGATGTATCAGGCTCTCGGCGGTAAACCGGTCCATCATACGCTGGCCATGCATTGGGCGCGGATCATAGAATTGCTTTATGCCTCAGAGCGTATGCTGCAATTGAGCAGGGACCCTGAAATCACATCCACTCAGGTAAGGACTATTCCTTCTCACATACCTGATGAAGGAGTGGGGGTGGTGGAAGCTCCCCGGGGCACGTTGTTCCATCATTATAAGACTGATGGGTCGGGTATCACCAAAGCGGTTAATTTAATTGTCGCTACCTGTAATAACCATGCCGCGATCTGTATGTCAATTAGGGACGCGGCACGGGGTATCATTAAGAAGGGGCAGGTCAATGACGGATTGTTGAATATGGTGGAGATGGCCTTCCGGGCGTATGACCCGTGTTTTTCCTGCGCCACGCATGCTATCGGGGAAACCCCGTTGATCGTGAATGTTTACAGTAGTCACGGTAAAGTGATGCATTCTCTGCGAAGGGACTGATCGAGTGGGTAAGACGCTTATTGTCGGTTTGGGCAATACTATCCTCAGTGATGACGCTGCCGGACTTTTGATCGCGCGGGAAGTCTATTCCCGGGTCAAGTCTGAGTTTGTCGATTTTATTGAATCATCGTATGCGGGCTGGCGTTGTATCGATTTCTTCCCGGGGTATGAAAAGATCATTATTATTGATGTGATATGCGATCCCGCGCGCCAGCCGGGTGATTGTTTTAGGATGGATCTTCCTAAAACTATCCCTTTACACCGTCAAAGTTCTCATAATGTCGGTTTTCTTGAAATGCTGGAGCTTGCCCGTCAGACAGGCATGGTTACGGCAAGCCAGATCGTTGTCTATGCGGTGTGCGCGCGGACAATCTATGATTTTTCCGAACAGATCAGCGAGCAGGTCATGGTCAAAGTGCCGGATATCTTATCTGAGATCATTAAGAATGAGTTCCCGGGGATAACCGGGGATGGAGGCAGGTTTTATGCATGAATGGGGGATTGCCGCGAGTATTATCGATAAGATCAAAGAAAACGCTTCGGGAAATGGGCTCACTAAAGTTGTTGCGGCAGAAATAAAACTGGGTAAACGTTTACATATCGGCATAGATGAATTCCGCGATTGCTTGATAGTCTTGGCTCAAAAAGAAGCCGGCTGTGTCTGGGGATGCAGGTTTGATATTGAAGAGGTAGATGCTAAATTAGCCATATTAGCGTCGATTGAGGGCGAATAAAACGCGGATTTGCAGTTATTAAATTAACTTGACAAAGCATATTCAGAAAGGTAGAATTGGCAATCAATGAATGTTTATGCTTGTTGTAAAGGAAGACAAAAGGAGGGAAACTATGGCAGTCATACGATTAGACGCGACAGGTTTAAAATGCCCGCAACCCGTATTGAAAATAGCGGCTAAAGTCCCTGAGTTAAAACCAGGGGATGTCCTCGAAGTCATGGCGGATTGCCCGTCATTCCCGAAAGATGTCCAGATGTGGTGTGAACGCTCGAAGAAAACCTTATTATTTTCCCGTGATGAAGGAGAGGGAAAGATCAGGGCGCAAATTCAGTTCTAGTTATATAAAAGTTCTTGATCTTTTTCTCTGAAAGTCTTTGCGTCAGTTTCGACGATAACTATACGAGAGGAACTTAGAACGCGATACTCTTAACCTGTCAACAAAGGATATTTTTTATGGGTATGAGTTTTCGGACATTAGCAGCGCCAACGAAAATTAAGATCGGAGCATATTTTTTTCTTAGCGTTAGTTTTCTTTTATTGTTCATAATAAACTTAGGAAAAACCGCTCTCGCGGTCCGTCTTGTTTCAGTTTTGGCAGGGGTATGTTTTCTTATCGTCTTTAACTGGGTAAAAAATGCGGCTTTAGCGTTAAGTGAAATAAGCGCAGATAAAGACGGGCTTCATGATAATTCCATGAATATGGCGTGTTATTTAACCGATTTCTTTAAGACCTTAAAGAGTGTCAGTGAAGGTGATTTTACTGTAGTGGCCAGTGAATCTGTAGACGATGAATTATTAAAATCCTTAGGGAAAACAACTAACCGCATTTTAGAGTATTTGAGGGATTTGATCCAGAGCCTGCAGGAGTCATCGATGGTTGTTTCAAACCATTCCGGGGTTTTGGCAAGTACTTCTAACTCCTTTAAAGAGCGTGTCAGCCAGTTTACCGAGACTGTTTATCAGATCTCTCAATCAATCTCGGATATTTCAGGCAGTTCCCTGAAGGCGTTGACGAGCGCCAAGGAGACCCATAGTTTTACCGAAAAAGGCAGGGAAAATATCGATAAGTTCACGGAACAGGTGAAACAGCTGCAGGCCCACGCAGAATTCAATACTAAGATCATGCAGCGGGTTTCAGAATATTCCGAGCAGATCAGTAAAATGGTCAATATGATCACGAAGATCGCCGAGCAGACAAATCTTTTGGCGTTAAACGCCGCTATTGAAGCCGCGCGCGCCGGTGAGGCAGGTGTGGGATTTGCTGTTGTTGCCGATGAAGTGAGGAAACTCGCTGAAAATTCCGCTGAGTCGGTCCAGGAAATAAAGAAGATCGTCCAACAGGTCCAGGAATCGATCGTTCAGGCGACAACTACTGCCGGGGAAACCAAGCAGCGGATACAGGTGGGGGCGGTATTGATCGCGACTGTTGCCAAACAATTCGATGAAATCGCATCGGGTGTCAATGTTATTACGTCCCAAGTAGAGCGTATTGCTTCTGCGGTGCAGGAAACCGCCAGTTCCTCAGAGGAGGTTACTGCTGTTGCCCAAGAGCAGACAGCCGCTACCGAAGAAATCGCGGGTGCCGCAGTGCAACTTTCCGATATCGCAAAGAAACTGCAGGAAAAAGTCGACCGCGTCAGGCTTTAATGGTGTACCATTAATAATGGCCAAGTGTTTTCCTTAAGAGGAATTTCTACCCTCATACTCGTCTTCCACATAATCAATCCATAATTTGGTTAAGTAGTTAGGCTATGGTTAAGAGTTTAGTTTGGTAGTTGGGTAAGGTCGTTTGGTTTTTAAACCAAAACAACTTAACCTAACAACTAAACGAACATCATAACCTTAACCGTAACCAATCTGATCATGCTTACTTCATTTTCTTGTTGTAAAGTACAGGCTGCTGCTATATAATCTATTCCATGGAGAATCAACCATTCCAAAATAAATCCTCTCAGTTTATTTCAAACCTTGTAACCGCTGTTAGAAAGATCTCTATTTATCCCGCGAAACATCCTATAGTGGTGGAGTCGATTAACAATGTCTATGCGGTGATATCCGAGATATTTTCCGGTAAAGAAGCGTTAAGCTTAAGCTTATCTCAGGACAATAAGGTGCTTATTGACGGGGAGCCTTTGAGCGATAAAAATCCCGGGCTTGCCAAGGATATCCTTCCGTATCTTAAAAAAATTGATATAGAGAATATGACTTTTCAGAGGGGGATCACTGAACAAGAGGTTGAAGATTTTATACAGTTATTGCTTTTGGACGCCGCGCAGTTAAAGGGCCTGGGGGATATCAATAAAATATTCGTCGACAAGAATATCCAGCATATTAAAGCAGACCAGTATTCCTATATTAAGATCAATAAAGATAAAGAAGCGCTCTTGGGCGCCGAATTAAACGCTTTGGACGCTTTAAAAGATAAAATAAAAGAATTATCGTCAGGCAAGGCAGTTAGATCGCAGGATGTCGGCGGGATAGAAAAAGAGCTTTTTACCCTGATGAGCGCTGAGTTTAAAGAAAAGAATAAAATAAGCCCGGCGACGAAGAGCCTGTTTAAAAAATTCATCTCTGCGGCTTCAAGAGATAAAACTGATACGCTGCAGGTTTTAAAAGAAGCGTTGATCGGCTCCGGCTGTCCGTCGAAGGAAGTTGAGACGCTGGTGAATAAGATCCAGGATGAGATCTCTCACCCGGTGAAGAAAGGGCGCGGTCCGGGTGCGGGCGGGGGTGCGGGTGAAGGTGCGGGCGGGGGGCCGGGTACGGGTTCGCCTGCGGGTACGGGAGAATCAGAGGGCCTTAAGAAGGAAAATGAGGAGTTGAGGGCAAAGCTTCGTCGGATCCAGGAGGAGCGGGATCGCTTTAACCTTGAGTTGGAGCAGGTGAAAAAACACAGCAAAGTCGTTCAGAGCGAGAAGGACCGTATTGATAATATTATCCACCATATGGCTGATGGTTTAGTGGTCGTTGATCCGCAGGGTAAAATACTGTTAATGAACCCCCAGGCGGAAACAATGCTGGGAGTCAATCATCAATATTCAGGGACTCCGATCAAAGATCTGGTTAAGGATGACCATCTTTTGACTGTGGTAAAAGATATTCCCACCACGAAAGATGAGGTTATGCAAAAGGATATCGAATTAGTCGGCAGCAATGAAGCGACAAAGAAGATCCTGCGTACGAGTTCCGCGGTTGTCGAGGACAGCTTCGGCAAGACCGTCGGTATGGTGACGATACTCAATGATGTCACTAAGCAGAAAGAGCTCGACCAGATAAAATCTAATTTTGTCGCCAATGTCTCGCATGAGTTGCGCACGCCGCTTGTTGCTATTCAGAAGTCGATTTCATTGATATTAGAGAAAACCGCAGGAGAGATCTCGGAGCCCCAGGAACAGTTCCTTTCTATCGCAGAACGTAACCTCAAGCGATTGAGTCTTTTGATCAATGATTTGTTGGACCTCTCCAAGCTTGAGGCGGGCCAGATGCGGATCAAGCGTTCTTTGTGCCGGATCGATAAGGTGATCAGCGATTCAACCGAGAGCCTGAATATCTGGGCAAAGACTAAAGCGATAGAAATACGTAAGTCCGTTCAGGAGGACCTTCCTGAAATCAATATAGACGCTAACAGGATCATTCAGGTTTTAAATAATCTTATCGGTAATTCAATCAAATTTACGCCTCAAAACGGTTTGATCACCGTAGAAACCAGGGCCTCCCAGGAAAAACAAGAGGTGCAGGTTCTGGTGAAAGATAACGGGATCGGGATCGAAGAGCAAAATCTCAAAAAGGTTTTTGACAAATTCTATCAGATAGGGGAAAAGTCCACGGCTGATGTGGGAGGCACCGGTATTGGTTTAGCGGTCGCCAAAGAGATCGTAGAGTTGCATGGAGGAAAGATCTGGGTTGAGAGCAAGCGGGGGGAGGGAACAATTTTTACTTTTACGCTCCCTTTCTCGGGAATGCCTATGACGGAGGTTACGGATGGAAAATAATGATATTAAAGTTTTAGTGGTTGATGATGAATCTGATTTTCGTCAGGTGATGACGTTTTGGCTGCAATCAAAAGGCTATAGCGTTATTTCTGCTTCTAACGGGGAGAACGCTTTGGTCATGGTGAAGGAACAGAACCCCGATATTATTTTTTTGGACCTGAATATGCCGGTCATGGACGGTGTAGAATCGTTAAAGAGGATCAGGAAGTTCAATGCGAATGTGCCGGTGATCTTTATCAGCGCTTTTGTCGACGATAAGCGTGTCAATGAAGCGATGGGTTATGGTGTCTCGGGCGTATTTTATAAGGGTACTGATTTTCAGGAAGGGCTGTCCCTTCTTGAGGCCGCTTTACGCACGCATAAGAAGCTGAAGAAGTAGTATTGGGTTATCGGTGTTCGGTACTCGGTTATCGGCTGGGCAGCATCTCAGTTAGCAGGAATGCTGGGTGCGATCTGCGCCGGGTGTTGTCGGTGCTATAGGAAATAATTTTGTGTCCGCTTTTAGTGTCCAAGGCCCGGTTTTGTTTGTAACGCAAAGGTTACATATCAGAGCCGGGTTCAGTTGTTTATAAGGGCTGTTTTTTTGCAACAACCGCTCGCGAGCCGCCTCCTAAAAAATATTAAAAAAACTATTGACAAGTCCGGAATCTGTAGTATATATAAGAGTTATGGTACTTACAATAAGTCCTATATATATGAAAGTTATCACAAATGAAATGTGCGTGACCGGATGAGTATGGCAGACGAAAATACGTTGGTTTCGGCGAAAGAGATCATGAGCAGGTATCATTTGACTTACCAGACGGTAAATCATTATACCGATTTTGGATTGTTGCCGCTTGCTTTTAAAAAGGGGAATATCCGGTTTTATGATTCTAAGCTGGTGAAACAGCGCATCGCTTTGATTATCCGGTTATCGCGTGAAGGTTATTCATTGCGCCTGATCAAAAAGAAAATTGTAGGGGTTTGAGGGGTTTTATGAGAAAATATTTAAGTATAATTCTTATATTAATCTTTGTGTGCGCAGGGTTTATGTATGATTGCAGGCAG
>CAZPNW010000061.1:0-23420 GCA_964588175.1 uncultured Planctomycetales bacterium | reverse complement strand
AGAAACGGCTCGACACCCATATCTTTCAGGCGGATTATTGAACCGGCGGCGGTGGTCGTATGCAAAGTACTTAAGACCAAATGCCCCGTAAGCGCTGCCTTGATCGCAATATCGACTGTTTCGAAATCACGGATCTCGCCTATCATGATCACATCCGGGTCCTGCCGCAGGATAGAACGCAGGCAACGGCTGAAATTAAGCCCTGCCTTAGGATTGATCGGGACCTGATTAACGCCTTTGACTTGGCACTCCACGGGATCTTCAACGGTAATAATATTCTTTTCAGGAGTATGCACATATTTCAAGACCGAATAAAGCGTCGAAGTCTTGCCCGATCCTGTCGGGCCGCATACCAGGATCATGCCAAAAGGCAGCAGTGCCGCTTTCTTTAATCTTTCCCCATCCTCTTCTTTGAGCCCTAATTTATTGATATCCACATTTGCCGATGAACTATCAAGGATGCGGATCACCGCTTTTTCACCCTGTATGGTCGGGAATACCGAAACACGGAAATCAATATCTCTATCATTGACACTCATCTTAAACTGGCCGTCTTGAGGAAAACGGTGTTCCGCGATATCCAGCTCAGAAATAACCTTGATACGGGAAACTATGAAATCGTGGAAAGACCGGGGCAAAAGTTCGATCTGGTGATATATTCCGTCTATTCGAAAGCGTATCCGGGTCGCGTTTTCCAGCGGTTCTATCAAAATATCGCTTGCTTTTAATTCGACCGCTTTAAACAAAACAAAGTTAGTCGCTTTGACAACAGGCATCTCCTGAGTTATCTGAACAAGCTCGGAGACATCAATCGTAGCGCCTACTTTTTCGGTAATTTCCGCGAAATCGGTGCCAAAAACATCGTCCATCGTATAAGACGGATACCGGGACTCATCCTGTAAAGGATAATTCTTTTCAATAAGCTCGCCGAGCTCTTTACGCGGGGCGATGACCGGATTGATCTGCTTATCTTTAAACTCCTTGATTTCTTCAAGGTCAAAAATAACCGCAGGGTCTGAAACCCCCAAAGTAATACCGAGGTTGGTTTTAAGTAAAGGAAAGATAGAATATTTTCTGGCGACTTGAGTTGGCAGGCAGCGTATCGCTTCAGGATTTATTTTGAGTTGGGAGATATCAACCAGAGGGATATTACAATGGGTTTTGACAAATTCTGATAAACGTTCTTTTGAAATATTTTTTTTTTCGATCAGAAAGGCGCTTAATTGCAGGATATTCTTCCCCTGAGGTTCACAGAGTTCCTGAACATCCTGAGAAGTTAATAACCCATTGTGCTGCAAAAGATTAATCAGTTGTTTTCTCGAATAGAACATGATATATATTTACTCAGGAAAGTCTCTATTGCACCGGGATTTCTTTCTTATGAATAGCTTTTCTTGCCCCTGTCAAATATTCTCATTCAACTGCATTAATTCTAACAAAGCCTAAATATGAAGTCAAGGAGTGTTTTACTGCAGGGGAAGAAAGAAAGTAAAAAGTTAAAAGCCAAAAGGTAAAAGTAAGGAAAGGGGTTATTCCTTATTTTTGCCTTTTGGCTTTTGCCCTTTGACTTTTAATATTTACCTACTCCGTGATCTCCTGGTTCTGGTAGAGTTTTTTGTACAAACCGCCTTTACTGAGTAATTCCTGGTGGGTCCCTACCTGCACGATCCTGCCTTCATTTAAGACCATGATGCGATGAGCATGCCTTATGGTAGAAAGACGATGAGCGATCACAAAGACCGTACGGCCATGAATAAGCCTGTTTAAAGCCTCTTGTACCAGCCGTTCTGATTCCGTATCTAATTGAGAGGTCGCTTCATCAAGGATCAAGATCGGAGGGTCTTTTAATAACGCCCGGGCAATAGAAATCCTTTGGCGTTCGCCTCCGGAAAGTTTGGTCCCGCGGTCTCCAATATATGTTTCATATCCAACCGGCAGATTCTTAATGAATTCATCCGCGTGCGCCTGGACCGCGGCCCGCTCAACCTCTTCCCGTGAGGCATTAGGCCTGCCATAAGCGATATTGGCACGAATAGTATCATTAAAAAGGATCGTTTCCTGGGTAACGATACCGATCAATTTACGCAGGGATTTAATATTGATATCCCGTAAATCAAGGCCATCAATAAGGAGCCTGCCATGCTTGGGGTCATAAAAGCGAGGGATCAGATCAACGAGCGTAGTCTTGCCTGAACCGCTGGGCCCCACGATCGCCAAAACCTCCCCCTTCTTAACCTTGAGATTGATATCTTTTAATATCTCCTGGGTTTCATAATTAAAAACTATATTCTCAAACACAATATTCTCTTTAAAATCAAGCAGCTCATGGCTGTTTTTCCTCTCCACAACCGTAGGCAGGGCATCGAGGACCTCATATATCCGCGTCCCCGCGGCAACCGCTTGCTGATTAATGGAATTTACCGAGCTTAATTTCTTAAACGGCCTGACCAGCGAGAATAACGAACCCAGAAATAGGCCAAATACACCGAAAGAGATCTTTCCGTCAATAACTTCCCTCCCGCCCCAAAAAAGGACAAACAATCCCGCTAAACACCCCAAGAGCTCGGTAAACGGGCCCAAAAGCAGGATACGTTTAATAGACTTCATGGAAATCCGGTAGTAGTTATGGTTTACCTGATTAAATTTACGCACCTCATAATGTTCCATATTGAAGGCTTTGACAATACGTGTTCCGACGATCGTCTCAAAAAGCAGTGAATTAATATCAGCCATGGTCTCCTGGCTCTTACGGGAAAGTTTACGCAAGACTTTACCGACCTTCACGATCGGCAGGCTGATCAAAGGCAGGAGCACTAAAGCGGTAAAGGCCAGCCGCGTATTGATAAAGAATATAAGGAAAGTAAATAAAACTACCTGGAAACTCTGGTATATTAAATCCGTTGAGCCATAGGAAACGGCATTTTCAACGAGCTTAACGTCGTTGGTGATCCGCGAGATCAATTCACCGCTTCGTTTTTTCTTAAAATAATCCAAAGACAGCGTCTGGAGTTTCGCGTAGAGCTTTGACCTGATATCTCTGACCACCAACTGCCCGATATCAGACATTAAATAATTTTGCAGGAACCCGAATAAACCCTTAAAGACAAAAAGGATCAACACTCCGACTGCCATATAATTTAAAAGCACTACCTGAGGAGTACTGTTCAGAGAATCAATAAGCCTGGTAAGAAAAGCAGGCAGGCGCGCCGGGATAATGATAGGCTTATTCGTCAAGACCTTATCCGTTAAAGGGACAAGCATGCCTAAGGATACGCCATCAAATATTGTAGAAAAAAACATGCAAACCGACGCAAGAATAAATAAGCCCTTGTGCGGTTTAATGAACTTAAGCAATTTTAAATATTCGCGCATAGTATCCTTTTTATGATAAAGCTGATATCAATATACTAAGCTGTTAATTATAGATTAAAATTACATGAGTACTTGCCATAAGTAGTTAGGTAAGGGTTAGGCAGTTAGTTTAGTAGTTCGGTTTAGTAGTTTGTGTTAAAAACCTAACTACCTTACCCAACAGCCAAACTAATATCATAACCTTAACCAAACAACCAACCCAAGCATAAAATACTGCCCGACACCTTCTTTAGATTCATTATCCTATCATATGCGTTGACTTTTGTCGAGTAATTTGCTATCATCGTCTTATGAAAAGAGTAAAAGTTGCGGTCATAGGCACCGGCTATTTAGGCAGTATCCACGCGAAATTATATAAAGCAATACCCACCTGCAGCCTTGAAGGGGTTTGCGACATAGACAAAACCCTTTCAGACAAAATAAGTTCCGAGTTAGGAGTCCCGGGATTTACTGATTACCGGCAATTATTCGGTAAAATCGATGCTGTCAGTATTGCAGTTCCCACAAAACACCATTACGAAATATCCCGTCAATGCCTGCTGCAAGGCATACATACGCTTGTTGAAAAACCTTTCACGAGCACCTTAACAGAAGCGGATGCGCTCATTGAAACCGCTCGACAGAAGGACCTTATCTTGCAAGTTGGACATATTGAGCGCTTCAATTCCGCCTTTGCTGCCACCCGAAAACTTATAAAAGAGCCGAAATTCATTGAATGCCATAGGTTAAGCGCTTTTCCAAACCGTTCATTGGATGTTGGCGTAGTTTTGGATATCATGATCCATGATATTGATATTATTCTGGGGCTTGTTCCCTCCAAAATAAAAAGTATCGATTCTATCGGGATCAACGTGCTTACAAAATTTGAAGATATCGCCAACTCACGGATCACCTTTGAAAACGGCTGCGTTGCCAACCTTACCGCCAGCCGAGTATCAGACGAACCAATGCGCAAGATCAGGATCTTCCAGGAAAATACGTATATTTCCCTGGACTACAAAGAAGCAAAAGCGAGCGTCTATAAGAAAAACGCGCTCATGATCACCAAACACAACCTCCCTATTGAAAAAGAACAGCCCTTACAAAAAGAATTGGAATCGTTCATCGATTGTGTCATAACAGGCAAAGAACCGCTGGTATCCGGGCCGGTCGCCCGGGAAGCACTCGCTGTCGCCCTGGATATACAACGGCAAATATGGGACAAGAAAAACACATAGTCATTATCTGCGGCGAAGCCTCAGGAGACCTCAACGCTTCCGACCTGGCAAAAGAGCTTATAGCAAGAGCCCCTGGCATTAAGATTTCCGGTGTCGGAGGGCCACTCTTACGCCAAACCGGAGCCAAGCTGTATGCCGACATTAAAGGCCTGGCGGTTATGGGCCTCTTTGATGTTTTAATGAAACTGCCGCAATTCCTTGCGCTTAAGCAATTGCTTGTACAGAAGATACGGGAAGATAAACCTGACGCGGTAGTCCTCGTGGACTTCTCCGGCTTTAACCTGCGGCTTGCGAAAGCGATCTATAAGAACGTTCCGGTTATTTATTATATCAGCCCTCAAGTATGGGCATCCCGGGAGGGAAGAGTAAGAACGATCCAAACATGTATTTCCAAAATGATCGTGATCTTTAAATTTGAAGAGGTGTTTTATAAAAAACACGGGATAAACGCTGATTTTGTCGGGCACCCGCTCTTAGACATCGTAAAACCATCGGTAAAGAAAAGGGAATTCTTGCACCAATTTCACCTGTCCGGGTCAAAGACAACTATAGCGCTCCTGCCCGGATCACGGAAAGCCGAAATAACAAAAATACTCCCCGTCATGATAAGAACTGCCGTATTGATCAGGAAACAGATAGAAAACTCGCAATTCATTATTGCAAAATCGCCCTATGTTGAATCGAACATCTATGAGCGTATTATTACCGGCTCCGGGCTCAAAGTAACGGTCATTGAAGGAAAAACCTATGACTGCCTCAATAGCGCTGATTTCTCCCTGGTCTGTTCCGGCACGGCAACACTTGAGGCCGCTATTCTACAAAAACCTTTTGCCGTTGTTTATAAAACGACCCTCTTAAATTATTTTCTCTACCGGCCGCAGATCAAACTGCCCCATATAAGCCTCGTTAATATCCTTGCCCAAAAAGAGGTTGTCCCGGAATATATCCAATTTCGCGCGGCTCCCCGAAAACTGGCAGGGATGGTCATTGATACACTGCATAACCCCGGAGCGCTGGAACGGATGAAAAAAGAGCTCGCAGGTGTGACTGCGCTGCTCGGAGACAAAGGAGCGAGTAACCGTGCCGCCCGCATTATTTTTGACCTTATCATGGGCTCACAGGAAAAGATTTCTCCGCCCGCCGAAGCAAAATAAGCATTATTCCTTATCGATAGACTCGATAGCCGTTTCTATGTTCTTTTCAATACTGCGTTCGATAAAATTGGGGATTGAATTCTGGATCCTTCGCTTGAAATCAGATTGCAGCCATTTGAAGTTCATACCGTGCAGCCATCCTGAAAGTTGGAAATCAAACGTCAAAGAATCCATATCTTTATCCAAGAGCCTCAAAAGAGGGGCAAATTTAGGGGATTCACGTAATAACGATTTCGTAAAAACTAAGGAAAGCTTGCTTGAGACCAGATCATTCATACCTAAACCAAACGCCCCATTCACCCGAAGATCGCGGGAATCCAGATTGATCTGCGCAAGCTTCGCTCCTTCTTTGTCAATTGAAAAATTGGCGACTGCCCGGGAGAAATCGACCTTCTGAAGCGAGCTCAGGTGAAAGAAATCCGCCAGCCACTTAAAGAATTCGAAATTATGCAGGTACCCGTTTCTGATCGCTAATCCTCCCCGCAAATACATACCGGGAGAATTGCGAAAATACATCTGGCTGAAAAGTTTTCCATGGACTTTAGAAAAATGGACCAAAATACCGTCTAACGAGTTGGCGTTACAATTACGCAAACGCACGGTAGCGCTCACCTGCGGCGGGACCCGGCTCATATCGAGGCTTGCCCTGCCCCGTAAGGAGCCCTCAGCAAACCGGGAACCGAATCCCCAAGAGAGATAACGGTCACTGAGCAAAGATAAATTACTCCTAAAATCCTTTAATTGTATTGTATACGTATTGCTGTCGGTCTGACAAAGGAACCCTGCTTCTTTAAAATCCACGACAAAACGAGGATGGGCTCCGCAATTGACCGTAACCCCCTTAAACCCGGCTTCAAACTTTTCTAAAGGGATGCTCCCTTTTTTCTTTTTGACAAAATCAAAGTTGACGTTGGCGTCAAAACAAAACAGGTCATTCTGAAAATCACCCTTTAATCCTATAAGTATCTTTTTGAAATTCTCAACCCGCGCATCTTCCAACATATGAGCCAGGCTCGACGAAAACATCAAGTCAAAACGGATAGGGTCTCCAAGCGTAACACTTCCGGTGAGAACGCACGGGTTATTATTAATTGAAAAATTTAAATGATCGATGCGTAACTGAGGGAACACCAAATTGGCGCGGCAGTTAATATCGAGCAGGTATAGATTCGCTTGAGGCATGCCTACCGCTTGAGAAAATTGCTCGGATACAGGGAGCACGTTCCTTCGGGAGGATGCATCGGATTCACGCAAAACAGACTCATCCAGGCGGGTATCAATGAAAGCAAACCCGTTTAATACCACATCGTGGCTCAAAAATTTCCCCCAGAATTTCGCGTACAGGTTCTTACGGATAACTTCCAGGGACTCAAACGAAACCCCGGAACTCTCCAAAGCACCCCGGAATTGATACTGTAACGCAAGACCTTCCTGGCTGCGGCTCTGAAGGCGGCTTTTTTCTAATAACAATACATCCGTATCTTTGCTCAAACTGCCTCTGCCGGAAATTTCATTGCCTTTTATCGACACTTCAAGAGTACTGGTAAAATAATTCGGGTTACTCCCTTTTTGATCCAGGTCAAGCCGTGCCTGCCCTATTGAAAGATGGACATCCTGTTTTGGCAAAAGACGGATAAATTCAACGATCTGCACAAAGTTTTCCCGCAAAAAATTATAGAACTTGTAATAATTCATACGCGGCTGATAAAAGCGGATATCGAGAATGACAAAATTCTTTTTGAGCACCAATTGCAGGGGGGAGAACCGTAAACGCACGGCAGGGACACTCATAGCCGGGGACATTTTTCCTGAACGTTCAGAAAAGACACAAAGGTCGGTTATAATGATAAACCCGGGAGGCAGATAGAAGATCTTTCCGAAGGAGACACCCTGAGCAAAATAACTATCAATATTACGGGAGAGTGAATTCTTTGCTGCGGCACAAAAAAGATTGGCAACAACCGTAAGCAGGACAATACTCGCAGTTATGCCTTTGACAGCCCACCAAAGGATCCGCCTAATACGATATTTGCGCATAAAGCTCATTATTAACGTAAAATTCGACCTTATCGATGTAATAAACCGCTTTATACTTTTTACGCAAGGCAGATAGATATTTAAATTCCTTGGAATTCCGGAACAAAAAAGTCATCTGACGGAATAAAACGATTTCTTTTTCCAGGCCCTTTACGAGAGCTTCTTTATTTTGCTTTCCGGCGATATTCAAAAGGTATGCCAACGCGAACAATTTCCCCCGGGAATCGGGATAATCATTAACAAACCTGCTGAAAGACTGCCAACTGTCCTGATAATCAGCAATGGAGAAATAATATTCCGCGGTCGCGAATAACGCCGGTTCCGCATACCGTGAATCGGGATAATCCGCCAAGAGCGAGCGAAAATGCATGAAAGCGGTATTTTCATCATGAGAATTCACCGCTTCCATTGCTTGAGCATAACGGTAGCCGCTCTCCTGCGCATAGACTAAAGGAATGCATACTGCCTGCAATAACAAAAATACCGCACCGACTGTTCGTTTCATGTATACCTGCTCCCGCGAAGGTCAACCCTCACCATCTTGGTCAATAAGGCGGAAAACCTATTATTTCTTTTTAAATAACACGAGCGCCTTTTCATTATTGCTGGTTGAAAGAATAAGCCGTGCCGGGCACCCGTCAGGGCACGTAGTCCCATAAACCAAAGTAATATCAATATCCTCTTTGGCTAATTTTGCCGTTAAAGCCTTTAACGCGCCCTGCCTATTCTTCAACTCCACCACTAATACCTCTTGCTCTTTGACCGTCCGATAACCCTCTTTTTTCAATGCTTCCACGGTACGCACGGTATCATCGGTCACTACCATGAGCACCGCGTCATTACCGCTGGCGTAACCGGCGATAGCGTCAATATTAAAGCCGCCGTCAGCGATGATCTGAGAAATATCAGCCAACACACCGATCTTATTGACCACACGCAGCGTCACTTCCTTAGCTAACTTTACACTTTTGATCATATCGGCCTCCTTTCGCAGAAAGCGAAACACCAACGCAATTCCTCTTAAGCGTTGGGTGAAGCAGAAAGCCTGCCTGACTAAAGTCAGGCAAGACACCAACGCAATTCTGCCGCAACCGGTTATTTCTTCACGTAGGCATTCACGATCTTCTGATCTGCCTGCGGCTTATCAAAACTCCCCGTCGGTGAATTCTCTATTTTCCCGACGACATCATAACCTGAGACAACCTCGCCGAAAATAGTATGCTTCATATTTAACCAGGGCGTAGGTTTCGTAGTAATAAAGAATTGGCTCCCGTTGGTATGCGGGCCGGCGTTAGCCATAGCCAGAATACCCGGTTTATCAAATTTGACAGCGCTGGAGAATTCATCCTCAAAAGGTTCTCCCCAAAGCGAGTCTCCCCCGCTGCCGGTACCGGTAGGATCTCCCCCCTGGATCATGAAATCCTTGATCACCCGATGAAAAATAATACCCTTATAATATCCTTTTTCAATCAACCCAATAAAATTCTCCACAGCCTTAGGGGCTACTGAAGGGAACAATTTCAGTTCTATATTCCCCTGATTCGTCTCCAAAACAACAATCGGATCTTTTTGAGCCATGGCGCTTCCTCCCCTTATCGACAGTACCATTAATAAAATGTTAATTATAATAACGCCTACTTTGCGCATAACGCCCTCCTTTTTCCTAAACTTATTTTACCGCTAAAAAGTTGCCGCTTCAATAATAAAATTACTATTTATCTGCATTGCGAACGCCCCCTGGCTATGCCCTTGCGGTTACGATAGCCGCACACAAGAATGTGCGGGGGATTACGGTTTACGGGATCGCGCCAAGGCGATACGTTCGTCAATAGGCGGATGGTCGAAGAAATAAGCTTTTATAAACGGATGCACCGACCTGTCAGCGAGGTTTTGAGATGCCAGTTTTTCCATCGTGCTCACAAAAGCGCCTTGTAAACCGGTAGCCCGGATAGCCATCACATCCGCTTGAGTTTCTAACCTTCGGCTGATCAAATTCTGCAGCGGAGCCACAATGATCCCGATGAGGATAAAATAAATAACAAGAACCGGCAAAGCCGCGATATCGCCTAAAGAAACCAGGTTAAAAAAGCCTAAAACCTCGGCGTTGGTCTTAAAGATCAGATAGAATGACATTGCCGTCACACAGGAACTCAGCGCGATCAATTTTAAAAAATGACGTAAACGAAAATGCGCGAACTCATGTGCCATGATCACCATGATCTCATCCTGAGAATATTTATTCAGCAGTGTATCTGCAAGGATGACCCGTTTAGTCGAGCCTAAACCGACAAGGGCAGCGTTAGCTTTTACCGTCTTGGTGCTGAAATTAACCTCAAAAACATCCAGTATCTTGATCTTCATAGTATCTGCCAATTGTGTAATACGGTTTTTTAACCCCTCATCAGAGATCTTGGTGCATTTGAAGAACAGCGGGATCAAGAGTACCGGCGTAACTCTTGCTAAAACCAGGCTGAAAAATACCCAAAACAAAGAAATAATAAACCACCAGCTGCGGGGATAATGACGCAGGACAGTATAAAAAGCCCCAAAACAGATCAAAGCAAGACAATAAGAAACCAGATGCCCCTTAAATTCATCAAGAAGCCAATCGGGGATCTTTTGCGTAGAAAGGCAGAAGCGGTGCTCTAAAACAAAAGAATTATAAAAATGCACAGGGAAATTCAATACACTGTAGCCTGCTATGCCCAAACCCAGATATACAGGTAAAAGCAGATACTCAGGCATACCGGTTTTAATTAAGGCTTCAGAAAAGCGGACCGATAAACCAAGGAACTGGAATAAAAACAACAATACGAAAAGATATAACGTATCAAAAAGAGCCAAGCTATATTTTAAATTAGAATATAGCTTGGCTCTTTTTTGAATCGTGTCCTGGGAACAAACGGACATGCTTATTCTTGAGGCAAGATATTAATAAATGTCCGTACCCGGCCGTGGCTGGTCTTTTTCTTCGTAAAAGCGATAGTACCCGAACAAGCAGCACGCAGATTATTGATCCCTTCAACGTTTTTCCCCGGCTTATACTGATTAAAACCCCTGCAAAGGATCTGACCGGTCTTAACTAATTGGCCTCCCGAGATTTTTACCGCCTTATCTTTCTTTGGTGTTGATTTTCCTCCTGCCATTATTGGTTCCTCCTTAGTATTATTATAGGATACTATAAACTTGTCACAAGTCACAGGTCACAAGTCTCAGGTATCAGATTTCAAAGTACCTGTGACTTTTAAACCTTAGTATGCAAATATAACATATAATCGTTAATCAAGCAAGATTTCTTCGTTCTTAAAAGGGATATACGCGTTTAAGCCTTTTTGCTTCAAAACGTCATAAAGCAGCTGCGTTTGTTCCATATCCCCATGCACCAAGAAGATACGCTTCAAAGGAAGAGCTTGAGCAATAAAATCCAATAACTCGTTTTGATCGGCATGTCCGGAAAAAGCATTGATAACCGCAACCTCAGCGTTTAACTCATATTCAATACCGAATATCTTCACAAAGGGAAGCTTATCAACGATCCTTTTGCCCAGCGTATCTTTTGCCATATACCCTACTATTAAAACAGTATTCCGGGAATCTTCTATATTATTCTTAAGATGATGCAGGATCCTCCCTGACTCGCACATGCCGCTGCCGGCAATAATGATCATAGGCCGTTTATCATTGTTCAGGCTCTTAGAATCATTCTGGGCGCGTATATAGTTTATGTTCAGGGAATCAAAGGGATTATTCCCTTGTTTTATGGCACGGCGTGTTGCTGCGTCAAAATAATCAAGGTTTTGACAAAAAACTTCGGTAATATCTATTGCTAACGGACTGTCAACATAGACAGGGATCGAAGGGATACTTTTTTCTTTGATAAGTTCATCAAGTATGGAAATAACTTCCTGCGCGCGCTCTAAAGAAAATGAGGGGATAAGGATCTTCCCCTTCCTGCTTATGGTACGGTTAATCACATCTTTTAATTTTGCTTTTGCTTCCTCGATCGGCGCGTGGAACCTTCCTCCATACGTGCTCTCTAAAATCAGGTAATCAAGCCTCCGCGGCACATCGGGGTCATTGAGTAACGGAAGATTTTTTCTGCCCAGGTCAACCGCGTACCCCAAACGGATATACCGAGAAGCTGCCTTGATATCCAACACAACGATCGCCGATCCTAAAATATGCCCCGCATCATATAAACTTAGGGAAATGTCTTTGGCGATCCGAAACTCTTTACGATACGCAAGACTATGAAAGCGTTTAATGGCTCTCTCTGCCTCTTTACGCGTATATAACGGCATACGCTGCGCCAGCCCCAATCTTCTATTGATCTTATTGAGGTAACGGGTATCCTCTTCCTGGATCTTGCCGGAATCCATCAACATCAGTTGCGCCAAATCTTTTGTTGCGCGGGTAGAAAAGATCTTGCCTCGTAACCCCGCATGGATCAAATGAGGGATATTCCCGCAATGGTCAATATGCGCATGAGACAAAACCAAGGCTTTGATCTTTCTCGGATTATAATTAAACGTCGTATTGATCTGGTAGGCTTCATCGCGATGGCCATGGAAAAGGCCGCAATCGATCAAGACCTGCGATGTATCGGTAGAGATAAGGTGTGTCGAGCCAGTCACGGTCCTGACACCGCCTAGAAACTTAACTTTAACCGGCATATCAACACTTTCTGAAGAGATAGATTATTATTTTAAGCGTTTAACCAACCATTCACCCTCGCTCGGAATAGAGGCACGCATTTATGTTTTCTTTGCCGCATCATGATTTAAAGGATCCTTACTGCCATTATCATACTTACAATCAAGCTGTTTACACGAAACATCCTTACTCATACAATCTTCAATATGCCGCAGTAACTTTTTTGTCCCCAAAGATTCCTCAACATAAGTAGCCGGCATGACCACTTTTTTCTTTTTTAAATTACAAAATTCACTGACAATCTCATAATTAGGCATGCATATCTCCTTGTTTTATAAAGAACACCGCTCCCTATTGTTTTATTGTAATAAAAATCATCGCCTTACGCAACTCATTTTTAATCAATAGGCAAATAAAAGAAGAAAGAGATTAAAAGTACCCTTCGACAAACTCGGGGCTATTTTTGAAAAGCGAAGATTAGTAAGCCATAAACGCCAGAGGCATGGCTCAAAGCAAGGAAGAGGTAACCCCTCGACGGAGCTCGGGGTTGAATGAGCCATAAACGCCAGAGGCATGGCTCATTCAAAGGCAAAAGAATACCCTACGTTACGAACAAATTACGGGAAGAGAATTTACCGTCTGTAGTAAGATTGACGCCCAGGCGTTTTAAACCGACATCATCTCCGGGAGTAGGCATGTGCGTCATATGGACTTCACACCCTTTTAAAGCCGTTAATTTCTCCATAGCTAATTCCGCGGTATGGTTGGTCGCAGCGCTTATAGAAAGCGCGATCAGGGTTTCTTCCAGATCCAAACTTTCAGATTCTGCGTTTAGAATCCCTTCTTTCAGCCGCGATATCTGTTTAATGATATGGGGAGAAAGCAGTAAGATCTCATCCGGGATCTTTGCCAACACTTTTAACGCGTTCAGCACAACGCTGGAAGCCGCATGCATCAGCGCTGAATTACGCCCGGTAATGATCCTTCCATCCGCCAGCTCAAGGGCGACCCCGCAATAGATGCCCGCATGCCCTTTACCAAGCGCTTCTATCGTTTCAGCTGTTTTCCGGGCGACTTCAACAACAGCGCGATCACTGATCTTAACCCCTAATTCTTCCATTAAGATCATAACACGCTCAACCGTCGCTTTTTTTTCTATGCCCAGCAAGTACTCAGTATTATACCTGAAATACCTCCTGACCAGCTCCTGTTTTGCCGCTCCCTGCACAAGCGCATCATTGACGATGCCAAAACCGGCGCGGTTGACCCCCATATCGGTGGGAGACTGGTACATCGGCATTGAATTCGCTTTTTTGAATATTTTACCTAACATCAACTTTAAAATAGGGAAGCTCTCGACATCACGGTTATAATTAATCGCCGTTTCCTTATACGCGCTTAAGTGGAACGGATCAACCAGATTAAAATCCTGGATATCCGCAGTCGCTGCTTCATACGCGACATTAACCGGATGTTTTAAAGGAATATTCCAGATAGGGAAAGTTTCAAATTTCGCATACCCCGCATTAATACCCTGTTTATGCTCATGGTATAACTGCGAAAGGCAGGTTGAAAGCTTCCCGCTGTTCGGCCCGGGCCCGGTGATAACAACGATCGGCTTGTTACTTTCTATATATTCATTCTTTCCAAAGCCGTCGTCACTGACAACCAGGTCCATAGTGGCAGGATACCCCTCGATAGGATAATGCAGGTAAACCTTAACACCTCTTCGTTCCAGCTTATTCTTAAAGATCACCGCGGAAGATTGATTATTAAAACGGGTAATAACAACAGAAAGGATATCCAATCCCCACTTTCTGAGATCATCGATCAATTTCAGGGTAGCAGAATCATACGTGATCCCGAAATCACCGCGCACGCGCCCCCGCTCAATATCTCCGGCATAAATACAAAGGACAATGTCGATCTTGTCCTTGAGCTTCTGCAAAAGCCTTATCTTGACATTCGGGTCATAACCGGGTAAGATCCGCGCGGCGTGGTAATCAAAACAAAGCTTGCCGCCGAACTCCAGGTAAAGTTTATTATCAAACTTCTTCACCCGGTCCAGGATGGCGGCAGTTTGTTCAGTAAGGTATTTTTCGTTATCAAAACCTATTTTTTGCTTCATTTTTCATCATTTCCTGCTTAATTATTAGGCATTATAATATAAAAAAAACAGTTTGTAAACAATTAGACGCGAACAACTTCTTCTCTTATGTATCGTATGATGAATAGAAATAAGGGGTATATGCTTGAAATTCAGCCGCGCAGGTATCTACTAATTTAAAAGCAGGTTCAATGCCCAATGTTTTGCGAAGTGCATAGATCTCCTCTTCTTTTTGATGCACCAATGCCGCTAATTGTTTATCGCTAAAACCATACTGCTTAGCCGTCAACAACAATTCCCGGGAGAGGCTTTTTCCGGCAGCAACGATCCTTCGCTCCAGATCGATGATCTCCTTAAGGTTATACAGGAACCAGCGGTCGACAAACGTCAGTTCATAGATCTTTTCAATATCTATACCGGCGCGCAGGGCATCTCCGATATAAAAGATCCGCTCGGCATTAGGCACCCGGAGCTTCTGATAGATCGTATCCAGGACCACCTGCTCCGCCTTAAGATCTTCGAGTGAGTCCTTAAATAAAATACTCTCCAGGCCGGATTTCTTGATCTCAAGCGACCGTAATCCTTTCTGCAACGATTCTTTAAATGTCCTGCCGATAGCCATTGCTTCGCCGACTGATTTCATGGATACTGTTAATACCGGATCAGCGGAAGGGAATTTCTCAAAAGTAAAACGGGGGATCTTCACCACGCAATAATCGATCGAAGGCTCAAAACAAGCAGGGGTTTCTCTTGTTATATCATTAGAGATCTCATCGAGGGTATATCCTACCGCAAGTTTAGCGGCGATCTTGGCAATGGGAAAACCGGTTGCCTTTGAAGCCAGCGCGGAACTGCGGGAAACCCGGGGATTCATCTCAATAACAACCATTCTCCCTGTCTGAGGATGAACACCGAACTGAATATTTGAACCGCCTGTTTCTACCCCTATCTCTCTGATACAAGCAATAGAGGCATCGCGCATTTTTTGGTATTCTTTATCCGTCAAGGTCTGCGCGGGAGCCACCGTAATACTGTCTCCCGTATGCACTCCCATCGGGTCAAAATTCTCTATTGAACAGATGATCACCACATTATCATGGAGGTCCCTCATTACTTCTAATTCAAATTCTTTCCAGCCAACAACTGATTCTTCAATCAGGATCTCACTGATCATACTGGCTTCTAAGCCATGTTTTGCTAATTCCCGGAATTCTTCAATATTGTAGGCAACACTCCCCCCCGTGCCTCCCAGGGTAAAACTCGGACGGATAATAACGGGAAAACCTATTGTTTCGACTACCTGACAGGCTTCAGGCAACGTATACGCACGGTCGCTGCGAGGCAGGTCAAGCCCGATTTTTTGCATTGCCTCTTTAAACAATTTCCTGTCTTCAGCTTTCTTGATCGCTTTAATATTTGCCCCGATAGTCTCAACTTTATATTTGTTCAATACCCCCATCTCGGCCAGCTTTACCGTAATATTAAGTGCCGTTTGCCCGCCTAAAGTAGGCAGCAAAGCGTCGGGGCGTTCTTTCGCAATGATCTTTGCGACTATTTCAGGTGTAAGCGGTTCAATATAAGTGCGCGTTGCCATCTGCGGATCGGTCATAATGGTGGCAGGATTCGAATTTACCAGAATAACCTCAAAACCTTCCTGCATCAGAACTTTACAGGCCTGAGTACCGGAATAATCAAATTCGCAAGCCTGGCCGATAACGATAGGGCCTGAGCCGATGATCATGATCTTTTTTATGTCTGTACGTTTGGGCATAGGTATAAGTTACAAGTAAACTTCTTTACCTTTGACTTTGAATGAGCCATGCCTCTGGCGCTTATGGCTCACTAATTTTTGCTTTGCAAAAATAGCCCCGAGCTCCGTCGAGGGGTTGATTTTTTCATCATCACGACAAATTCATCGAACAAATAAGACGCGTCATGCGGGCCAGGGCCGGCTTCAGGATGAAATTGCACCGAGAATATCGGCAGTTTCTTGTGGCGCATGCCTTCGAGTGTCTGGTCGTTTAAATTAATATGCGTGATCTCGATATCTTTTTTACTCAAAGAATCTATATCGACACAAAAACCATGATTTTGCACGCTGATCGAGACTTTACCGCTCTTGAGGTCTTTTACCGGCTGATTTCCACCGTGATGGCCGAATTTAAGTTTATACGTCTTGCCGCCAAAAGCCTGTCCCAGCATTTGATGACCGAGGCAAATACCAAAGATCGGCACCCTGCCGATCATTTCACGAGTAGCACTGACGACATATCTTACGGCGGCAGGATCTCCCGGCCCGTTAGAAAGTAATACCCCGTCCGGCTTTAGTTTCAGGATATCCTCAGCGGGGGTAACCGCGGGAACTACCACAACTTCACAGCCGCGGCTCAATAATGCCCGGAGAATATTATATTTCACGCCGCAATCGATAACCACAACTTTATACCGCGGCTTGCCTTTTTGTTTCTGCCATACGAATTGCTTTGGAGCGCTGACTTCTTTAACCAGGTCTACCCCCAATAACCCCGGGGAATCTTTTGCTTTTTTGACCAAACGCTCTGCATTACTGTCAATGGTTGAAATAACCGCTTTCATGGCGCCGGCCTGGCGGATCGCAAGCGTTACTGCGCGGGTATCAATCCCTTCTATCGCAATAATATTATTTTCTTTCAAATAATCTCCGAGGGATTTATTCGACCGCCAATTACTGAAGATCTTACTATATTCTTTGACCACAAATCCTTCGACAAAAGGCTTATAGGATTCCACATCTTCAAGGTTCACTCCATAGTTTCCGATCAAAGGATAGGTCATCGTCACGATCTGGCCTTTATATGACGGGTCGGTCAAAATCTCCTGGTATCCTGCCATGCTGGTATTAAAAACGAGCTCGCCGTAACTTTCACCGCTGGCGCCAAAAGATTCTCCAATGAACACTGTCCCGTTTTCTAATGCAAGTATTGCTTTCATGGTATCGAAAAAGAGGTAGAAAAGATTGTTTTGCCTTTATGTTTATTACCTATCACTTTTTTGTACAGAGGCCTTCCGAAAGCCTTGAACAATTATAATGTAAAAACGTGATTCTTCAAGTCAAATCTTTTTAATCGAGGCTCACCAAACTATAATGCAGCCTTAATAAATCCACTGAACAAAGGATGCGCCTTATCAGGTTTAGATTTGAATTCGGGGTGATATTGAACAGCGATAAAATACGGGTGAGTTTTAAGTTCAACGATCTCAACAAGATTATGCTTCGGATAAATACCGGAGAAGATCAATCCCTTCTTTTGTAATGATTCCTTATATTTATTATTGAATTCATAGCGATGCCGATGGCGTTCCTGGACCAACCCTTTTCCGTATAATTCGTATGCTTTTGACCCTTTCTTGATCTTACACGGATAAGCGCCTAAACGCATAGTGCCGCCGAGATCTTTATGCCGCTTCTGCTCTTCCAAAAGGCTTATAACCGGATTCTTAGCCTTTGCCTTAAATTCGGTGGAATTGGCATCCTTAAGCTTACAGACATTACGGGCAAACTCAATTACCGCGCACTGCATTCCCAGGCAAAGCCCGAGAAAAGGGATATTCCTTTCCCGGGCGAATTGAACCGCCAGGATCTTACCCTCGATACCGCGATACCCGAACCCTCCGGGAACCAGGACACCGCTGACGCCTGCAAGCGTCGCCTCAGCCCCCAGCTTTTCAATATCCTCAGAATCAACTTTCCGAACCTCAACCTTCGTATTATTAGCGATCCCGGCATGTATTAAAGATTCATATATCGATTTATAGGCATCCTGCAACCCGATATACTTACCGACAATAGCCACTTCCACTTTTTGCTTGGGGTTCAAGACACGCGCGACGACATTTTTCTCCCATTCCTGCAGGTCGCTTGATTTACAGATCAGGTTAAAATGATTCAAGATTATCTCTTCTAAGATCTGATCTTTGAAAACTAAGGGGATCTGGTAAATTGATTCGACATCCCGGGCCTCGATCACCGCTTCTTTTCTGACGTTACAAAACAAAGAGATCTTCTCTTTAACCTCATCAGATAATGCTTTTTCAGTACGGCAGATCAAGATATCCGGCAGGATCCCGATCTCACGCAGTGTGCCTACGCTATGCTGGGTCGGCTTGGTCTTGATCTCACCGGCAACTTGAATATAGGGGATAAGGGTCAAATGGACATAGAGGACATTGGGATATCCTTCATCGAGCCGGAATTGCCGGGCAGCCTCTAAAAACGGAAGGCTTTCAATATCACCGACTGTCCCTCCGATCTCAACTAAAACAATGTCTGCCGCCGAAACTGAAGCGGCTTTTTTAATGCGTTCTTTTATTTCATTGGTAATATGGGGAATAACCTGGATGGTCTTTCCTAAATAATCGCCCCGGCGCTCCCGGGAGATCACCGTATTATATACCTGGCCGGTCGTCGCATTGTTAAACTTAGTCATCACGGCATTGGTAAAACGTTCATAATGGCCAAGGTCAAGATCTGTTTCCGCGCCATCATCCGTGACATAAACTTCTCCGTGTTGATACGGATTCATGGTGCCGGGATCGACATTAATATAGGGGTCAAGCTTCATTAACGTCACTTTAAGCCCCCGGGACTCCAGGATCTTTCCGATGGAAGCGCTCGCGATCCCTTTTCCCAGGCTCGAGATCACTCCTCCGGTAATAAAGATATATTTTGACATATGCGCAGGTAGTTAAAAAATGGTTAAAAGTCGATTAATAAATAAAAATAGGCGTTTTGATACCGATAGTACGGCCTCAAAAAACGCCTTTGTTTTCTTAGTAGTTCACACTTGAACTACATAATTAATATACCATCAGGCTCTGCAGAAGTCAAATTATTTTTGCGCCAGAAAGGCCCACACCGGCGTAATACCAATTAACGCCGGGTGTAAGCCAGCACCCCGGCTTAAGAGGAGTGCCGGGTGCGTCCTTTCTGGACAGCACCCCAGCTTAAAAGGAGTGCCGGGTGCGTCCTTTCTGGACAGCATAAAGATCGGTAACTATCCCTTTGACCATCCGGGCAATTGAAAGAGAAGCAGTCAATCCCGGAGACTCTATACCGACTAAATTGATAAACCCGGGAAGACCTTTATCGGATTCTTCACGAATGATGAAATCACGGAACCCCTCACCGGGGCCTTGCAGCTTTGGCCTCATCCCGGAGCTATCAACAACAATATCCGTTAAATCAATGAAAGGCAAGAAAGAACGGACACTTTCATAGAAACTTTTACATTTACGGTTATCAACGGCATAATCGATGGAACCGACATATTCGGCATCCGGCCCTAACCGCAGAGAGCCGGCTAAATCAAGCGTCGCATGCACACCTAAACAGCCGGAATGCTCTTTACGCGGGACAGGATAGACCAAATGGCTGATAAACTTCCCTTTATTATTATGCACACGGCAATAATCCCCCTTACAATATTTTAATTTATATTCATCACAGGTTATTCCCGCCATAGCAGAGACCTTATCAGAAAATAACCCTGCGGCATTAATAACAACCCGGGAGAAAAAAGTAAAGCTACCTTCACGACTATCTAAAACAGTGACCGCAAAGCCTTCCCCTTTACCGGCAATACCGGTCACCTCGGTATTATACGCCAGCTGAACATGCCGCTGGCGCGCGCATGCTTCAAGAGCCTTCATAAACCGGTGAGAATCAATAATACCCGTTACAGAAGAATAGAGCGCTGCTACTGCCTTTATATTCGGCTCGATATTCTTGACCTGCGCTTCTCCCAGCCACTCCAGGCCTTCCACCATATTCGCTAATCCCTGCTTATACAGATTTTCTAAATCCTGTACCTCTTGCGGATCGGCCGCAACGATCAATTTCCCGATCCTTTTATGAGGGACCGCCTGCTTCTGGCAAAATGCGTAAAGCAATCTTCTGCCTTCCACGCAGGTCTTTGCTTTCAATGAATCAGACGGATAATACATCCCCGCGTGAATCACCTCGCTATTGCGGGAACTCGTCTCCTGGCCAAGCTTCGGATGCCGTTCAACCACCAATATACTTTGGCCCTCCTGAGAAAGCTCAAAAGCAAGCGCTAAGCCAATGACCCCGGCGCCAATAATAGTAATATCGACTTTTTCCATAGTGTAACCGTATTAAGCAACCGACTCAAAACCTGGCCGCCTTAGTTTTAATCAGATTAAATGCAGATAAGCTTTACCTTCTTTTAAGGGACTGATAAAACGCTCGATCTTAATGGTATATTGGATCGGCTTTAAATCAAGCAGTTCTTTTGAAGGGCTGGGTGCGAGGATCTCTACCTTAGGATGAAAAATGTCATCCTCATTTTCTTCCCTGACAACTGCAATGCTTCCGTCACTTAATGACATCAGAGTACCGATCGGCCAAACGCCCATATTTTTATAAAAAGCGTCAAAAAGTTTCGGGTCAAAGCCAAAGCCCCTATCTTTGGACATAATCTCATAAATCATCGGAGGTGGATAATCATTCTTATAGGAACGCCGCTGCATCAACGCGTCATAAACATCGCAGAGTGACACCAGAAGCGACACAAAATGCGGCGGGCGCGAAAATGACAATCGCGGATACCCTTTGAGATTATATTTCAAGTGGTGTTCATAAGCGACAATAACGGGAAGAAAACCCAAAGTATCGACATACTTAAGCAATATCTCGGAACCAACGGTGACATGATTGGTGATCTTACTGAATTCTTCAGAAGTCAATTTATCCGGCTTTTGAATGATCTTGCGGGAGATATATAGCTTGCCGATATCGTGAAAAAGCGCGGCAATACCGATATCCAAGACATCCTCCCGGTCAAAGCCAAGCTGTGTCGAAAAATACATGGAAAGAATAGAGACATTTAAGACATGACGGAACGTCGTTATATCATAGCGCTTGACCGCGGTCAACTTGAGAAGATCATGGAATTGCCCCATTAAACCTTCCATCATATTTAAAAGGTTAAACTTGAGATCAAAAGGGTCTATCTCTTGGCCTGAAAGCAACGCCTCCATGCTCTGCGTGACATTGTCCAAAGAATTATCATAGGCCTCCCCCGCATTCAAAGAACATCCCGCGAACTCCGGAGTACCGTGTATTTTACCTACCGAGATATTCTTGATACCCGCGAGCGCTACATACTCCTGCGCAGTTTTCGTAAATTCCTCTTTCCGCAATAGCAAAATATCGATAAACCCCTTTAATTCCGCTTGAGTCAAAGAATAACGGAAACCGATCCTTTCTATCTTACGGTCCTTAAGATAAGAAATGATGGGTTTAACGCGCTTAGTCAGCTCAAAAAATATCTCTTTCTCGAAAACAAGCTCATCACCGACGATACCGATAATTATTTCTTCTTTATCGCGTAAAACCGCCTGCATATCCTCAAAAGCGGTATCAAAATATTTCTTGAACCGGGGATGCACAGTAGCATAAAGCTTTGCCACCTCTAAAGCGGTCAAGAAAGACCCAAACGCCCCTTCAACATTATTCACGCTTCCACCTCTTTAAAAGCTCCCCCGCTTTCTTTCGCACATTTGTCCCGCCCAAAAACCACCGTTTTCCCAGTAAAACCAAATAATCCCTTGCATCCCTGATATCAAGCTCTTCGATAAGAATAAGGTGCTCCATAACGATCTTATTTTCCTTCCCCCAAAAATTAGGGAACACAAAAAGTTTATCCAAGGCTTTCTTTGCTGTTACAGGATCTTTAAGCAGTATCTGTAACGCTTCTTTTTTGAGCTGGATTTCCTGGCCATCAAGGATAGCAAAGAAATATTCTTTATCAAAGACGGGCAGCCGACCGAGGGCCTGTAACGCTTCGGCTTTCATCAGCGCATTTGCTTTTGAGAAAACATATTTCAGGATTTCCTGGGCCAACGATGACTGGACAAAAACCAATGCCTCAACGATCCTGCCGACGATCTCCAGGTCAGCCGACTTTTTATCCAGCTCCTCATAAAAATGAGGTAATTGGTCAGGGAAGAATTTCAGGAAAAATCTCAGGACATACGCATTGATAACGCCTTCTTTAAATATTTTATCGAGGTAAAACTGAGAATGCATCGAACTTTCCCTGACGAAAGGTATCAAATAGTCAAAATCAGCCGGGACATTCTCCTGAAAAACGATATTCTCTACAGAATGCATGATACGCTTGTGCAGCGTTTCACATTCTAACATCCAAGAGGGATTTGCCTTTTCCTTTTCAGCCAAAACTTCCAAGACAGAACTGATATACTCCCATTCTTTGGCCTGCACCGAGAGCTCAAACTCATTCGCTATTTTTTCCAGGATAAGTTGCAGCTTCTTGACATCCACCTCACTGGTGAGCAAATTAAGCAAAATAGACCGGTAGTGGGTATTCAACGTGTCCTGTTCCAAGCGGAACTCTTTATCCCGCAGCGTATTTTCTAACACAACAGAAAGCGCGTGACGATAGATTTCGGGGATATATTGATTTTCTTCGGTTGAAAAAAGAGCCTTGACCTTATTACGCAGCCGGACATTCCCTTTCAAAGAATCGGCGTTCTTCGCTTTTTGCTCAAGTGCGGCCGCAACTTCCGCATGCTTGGAATTATTAACCAGCTGCGAAAATAACTGAAAGCTTAAAGCGTCAAAGGAACGGTCTGAATTCATTTGTTCCCATAACGCATCAGCCAGATTACTTTCGCTTAGATCCTTGAATAACGCTTTTATTTCTTCCGGCTGGTAGTGTTGCGTGACTTCTTTATCATCAAGGATCAGCTTCAAAAGCCCCTTCGCACATCCGGAAAACCTGCTCCCCTCTTTATCATGGTCTTTAATATACGTAAAGAACTCCTTTACGTTCTTGTTCAGGGCTGTATCTTCAAACA
>CAZPNW010000060.1:0-6500 GCA_964588175.1 uncultured Planctomycetales bacterium | reverse complement strand
CCCTATTCGGTCGTGCTTTTTGATGAGATAGAAAAAGGGCATCCGGAAGTCTTTAATCTTATGCTTCAGATACTCGATGAAGGTAAGATCACTGACAGCCAGGGCAGGGTGGTCAATTTCCGCAATACCGTTATTATCATGACGTCGAATATCGGGGCGGAGATCATCCAGCAGCATAATCTGATCGGGTTTAACGGTAAAAATAAGGAGTTGAACTTTGAAGAGATGAAAGCCGGCCTCCTTGCTGAAGTGAAGAAATTCTTCCGTCCTGAATTCTTGAACCGGATAGATGAAATAATCATCTTTAACCCTTTAAGGAAGGAAGAAATGGGAAAGATCGTCGATATCGAATTAGAGCCGGTCATCAAGCGTTTAGCGAATCAGGGAATACGCCTGGAAGTGACTCCCAAGGCAAAGGATTATCTGGTGCAGAATGGCTTTGATATTAATTTCGGCGCCAGGCCTTTAAAAAGGACGATCCAGAAATATATCCAGAACCCCCTTTCGCTTAAATTACTTGATGGAACGCTTAAAGACGGAGAGGCAGTAATAGCCGATTTTGATACGGCTAAAACCATCATTTTCCGTAAGGGTTAAGCGATCAAGAAATAATTGTGTGTAGGAGTTGACATATAAGTAAAATATGTTAGAATTATGGTTTAGCATTCTAGGGTAGAGAGTGCTAAAACGAGGTGCAAAATGGTAAAAGTTGTTGATTATGAATCACGCAGAAGGGCGATTTTATCGGCGACGATAAACAAGTATATCAGCGGCGGTGTTCCTGTCGCATCCGATGAGATCGCAAGTGATTTTGACCTGAGTTCGGCTACGGTGCGCAATATTTTCAGCGAACTGGAGAAAGCCGGCTACCTGACTCATCCGCATACTTCGGGCGGAAGGGTCCCGACCAGTAAAGGTTACCGGTATTATGTTGATTTCCTTATCTCGCAGATAGACCTGCTTGATGAGGAAAAAGAACGCGTGGTCAAAGGGTATAAAATAGAGATCAAGCAGTTAGAGGATGTTTTAGAGAAAACCTCTGAAGTGATATCCGTGATCACGCATCATGCCGGTATCGTATCGTTCCTTGAATGGCAGGATAAACTCTTCTATAAAGGAATAAGCTATGTTTTAAGCCAGCCGGAATTCCAGAATCTCGAGCGGATACGCTTCCTGATCAAGATCATTGAAGATAAACAGCGGTTGCTGGATATCATTAACCGGAATTTCAGCGATAAGATCAAGATATATATAGGCGAAGAACTTGGCTGTGAAGAAATCGACGGTTGTTCGTTGGTTGTCGCTACCTACCAGGTGCGTAACAAACCGGTGGGGAGGCTGGCTGTCCTGGGGCCAAAACGGATGGAATATAACCATATAATTCCCGCGTTGGAATATATCGCGGGAGTTTTAACCGATGTTTTAGATGATTTTTAAAAAGAAAGATATGGAAAATAATAAGCATAATCATAAAGAAACCGATAAGGCTTCTGAAAAACCAAAAGAAGGGCATGAAGCCGGAAAAGAAAAGGCCGTCACTATCCCGGAAGCAGAGTATACCTTACTCAAAGAGGATGCTGCCAAAGGACAGGAGGCCTGGGAGAAGATGGTCAGGGTGCAGGCGGATTTTGATAATGTCCGTAAGCGCCTGGAACGGGAAAAACAGGAGTTCATTAAATTCGCCAATGAGGGTATTATCGCGGAATTATTAAATACTCTTGATGACCTGGAACGGGCGGTAGACCTGGCAGAATCAAAACACCAGGATATGCCCGCGTTCTTAAAAGGCATTGAGATGGTTTTGGCGCATTTATATGAGTTGCTGAAAAAACACGGCATTAAGCCAATGGACGCGTTAGGCAAGGCCTTTGATCCGAATTGCCATGAAGCTTTGATGCAGGTTGAAGATAAAAATATGCCGGAACATACGGTCGTGGAAGAACTGCAAAAAGGGTATTATTTGTTCGAACGGGTCATTCGAACGGCTAAAGTAAAGGTCAGTAAGCAGAAGACGGAAGAAAAAGAGGAGAAGGAAGAAAAAGAGGAAGAGAAAGAAAAGGGATAATTACTCCACCTCGTAAACATGCGCAAAATTCTCTTCGAGGATTTTCTGCGCATACTCGGTGGAGTTTGCGGCAGAAAGCCGCATACCGGCGCAATACAGATCTGCGCCGGGTGACGCTAGATAAAAAAGCAGTAGGTGAAAATAATACCCGCACCTCGTAAACGTGCATAAAATTTCCTGCGGAAATTTTATGTGCACACTCGGTGGGGTTTAGCTAAATAAAAAAGAAGTAGGAGCTCAAGGAGGTGTGTCATGGCTAAAGTAATAGGAATAGACTTAGGAACTTCAAATTCAGCCGCGGCTGTCATGGAAGGCGGCAGGCCGGTCATTATACCGTCTGCTGAAGGAGCGGGTGTGGCTTCCGGCAAGGCGTTTCCTTCATATGTCGCTTTTACCAAGGATAACCAGCGTTTAGTCGGTGAGCCGGCGCGGCGCCAGGCGGCAATCAATGCCGAAGGCACCATTCAGGCCGCCAAACGCAAAATGGGCAGTGATTATAAATTCAAGGTTTTCGGGAAAGAGTATACACCCCAGCAGATCTCCGCTTTCATTTTGCAGAAGATCAAACAGGACGCGGAGAATTATCTGGGAGATAAAGTAGAAGAGGTCGTTATTACCTGCCCCGCTTATTTTGACGATAACCAGCGGACCGCGACAAAGGATGCCGGAGAAATCGCCGGTTTAAAAGTTTTGCGTATCATTAACGAGCCGACCGCTGCTTGTTTGGCCTATGGTTTGGAGAAATCACAGAAAGAGCAGAAGATCATGGTCTTTGATCTTGGCGGCGGGACCTTGGATGTTACGGTCATGGAAATGGCGCAGGGAGTCTTTGAGGTAAAGACTACGCATGGCGATACCCAATTAGGCGGTACCGATATGGATAATACCATGATCGAATATATCACCGGCCAGTTCAAAAAAGAAACAGGTATCGATCTGCGCAACGATAAAATGGCTGTGCAGCGGGTTCGTGAAGCAGCCGAGAAGGCAAAGATCGAATTGTCTTCTACGGTGACAACTGATCTTAATTTGCCGTTCATCACCGCGGATGCTACCGGACCGAAACACTTGACCATGTCTATTACCCGCGCGAAGCTGGAGGAGCTTGTTTCCCCTATTATTGACCGCTGCCGTAAGCCAATGGAAGAAGCCCTTAAAGACGCCAAGCTTACTGCCCGCGATATCGACAGGATCATCATGGTCGGAGGCCCTACCAGAATGCCGGTCGTCCAGAAGTTTGTGGAAGAATATGTCGGTAAAAAGATCGAACGCGGTGTCGATCCCATGGAATGCGTCGCCTTAGGAGCTGCTATTCAGGCGGCGATCATTAAGGGCGATATGAAAGATGTGCTTTTACTTGATGTCACGCCGTTGTCGTTAGGCATTGAGACTTTAGGGGGGGTCAACACAAAGCTTATTGAAAGAAATACGACCATCCCGACCAAGAAAAGCCAGGTTTTCTCAACGGCCGCTGATAACCAGACCGCAGTTACTATCAAGGTTTTGCAAGGTGAACGGCAGATGGCCAGTGATAACGTGGAATTGGGGAGCTTTGACCTGGTAGGAATTCCTGCCGCGCAGCGCGGGATCCCTCAGATCGAAGTCGGTTTTGATATTGACGCCAACGGTATCGTCCATGTTTCGGCAAAAGACCTGGGCACCGGGAAAGAACAGTCGATACGGATAACCGCGCCGAAGAAGCTTTCGAAGGAAGAGATCGATAAGATGGTCAAAGACGCTGAAAAATTCGCCGCGGAAGATACCAAGAAAAAAGAAGAGATCGAGATCATCAACCAGGCGGATACCATGGTTTATTCCACGGAAAAATCCCTTAAAGAATATGGCGATAAGGTAAGCCAGGCTGAACGCGTTGATATTGAAGCAAAGCTCAATGATCTGAGAACGGCCATTAAAGACAAGCATGTTGAGAGGATCAAGAAATCTATGGAGGACCTGACGAAATCCGCTCATAAATTGGCCGAAGAAATATATAAACAGGCTGCCGCGAAACAGCAGCAGTCTCAGCAGCAGGAACAGGCAGGAAAAGCTAATCCTCAAGCGGCCCCTTCAGAGGAAGAGCCGAAAAAGAAGGAAGAGGATATAATCGACGCTGATTTTAAAGAAGAGGACGATAAGAAATAATTTTGGAGGACAACGGGTCGATGGTCCATAGTCGATAGTTTATTGCAGAGCTTTAGGCTATTGACCATGGACTATTGACCCAGAGTCAATTTACTGTGTCTACAAAACGCGATTACTATGAAATACTGGGGGTCAAAAAAAGCGCTACCCTTGATGAGATCAAGAAAGCCTATCGAGAGCTGGCGCTTCGCTTTCATCCGGACCGTGTTTCTCATGAGCAAAAAAAAGAAGCTGAAGAGAAGTTTAAAGAGATCTCTGAGGCGTATGCTGTTTTGTCTGATTCTCAAAAACGAGCGCTCTATGACCAATACGGCCATTCAGGAATTGACCAAAAGTACGCGTATGAAGATATCTTTAAAGGCGCTGATTTCGGAAGCATTTTTAAGGATATGGGAGATTACGGGTTTGGCGGAGGCTTGTTTGACGAGATATTCGGAGATATGGGGTTTGATGTTTTCGGCTCCCGGGGCGGCAGGCAGCGGGGAGTTCGCGGCCGCAAGGGAAGAGACCTGGAGATCGCCATTGACCTGACCCTGGAAGAAGTTGCCGAAGGGGTTGAAAAGACCATGACGGTGCCGCGGTATGAAGTATGTTCTACCTGTTCCGGAAGCGGGGCTAAGCCCGGCTCCAAGAAAGTGACCTGTACACAATGTAAAGGTTCCGGCCGTATGGTCGTTTCCAACGGGTTTTTCCAAATGGCCCAAACCTGTAGCCGCTGCCATGGGGAAGGCTCACTTGTTCAAACGCCCTGTTCGGATTGTTCCGGAGAAGGACGCGTTAAGGTCACGCGTAATATAAAGGTAACGATCCCCGCCGGTGTAGATACCGGGTCGCATTTACGGGTACGGGGAGAAGGAGAAGCGGGTACTGCCGGAAGAGGAGACCTCTATGTTGTTATTGAAGTCAGGCAGCATCCTGTTTTTGAGCGGCACAATAATGATATTTTGACTGAAGTTACCGTAAGTATCACTAAGGCGATCCTGGGAGCTGAAGTAGAAATACCGACCTTGAACGGTAAAGTCATGATGAAAATACCTCCCGGTACTCAGAGCGGCAGGGTATTCCGCTTGAAAGAAAAAGGCGTGCCTGATGTACATGGCAGAGGGGTGGGAGACGAATTAGTAAAGGTTACTGTGCAGATCCCGGTCAATATTTCTTCAGAACAGCGGAAATTGATCGAAGAATTCTCCCGGCTATCCGGTGAAAATCTGGGTAAAGAAAGTTTTACGGAGAAGATAAAGAAAGCTTTTAAATAAAAAGTTACCCCTCGACATAGCTCGGGGTGAATGAAACATAAACGCCAGAGGCATGTTTCATTCAAGTCAAAAGTGAGGAAGCGTTATGCCGACATATGAATATGAATGCAGCCAGTGCGGGAAGTTCGAACTGTCTCAATCCATGAACGATGAAGCATTAAAGAAATGCCCCAAATGCGGTAAGAAAGTTAAAAGGCTTATCAGCAGCGGCGGGGGAATAATCTTTAAAGGCAGCGGTTTTTATGCCACTGATTACCGTAAACCCACAAAATCAAGCAGCGCTCCAGCGAGTTGTCCCAATGCTTCAAAAGGATGCAATGGCTGTAGCCACTGATCCTCATCCGGTCGCTCGGTTCATTAAATACTGGATACCGGTAATAATTTATGCTATACTCATTTTTCATGTTTCAGCTACCCCCGGGGAAGATATACCGTCATTATTCCCGAACCAGGATTTTTTAGCGCATGCCCTGGAGTATTTTATTTTCGCGTTATTGATCAACCGGGCGCTGAAACAGTATTTCCCGATGTTTTCTTTTAAAAAGCGTTTCTTATATGTAGGCGTTATCGCCATAGTTTACGCGGCGAGCGATGAATTCCATCAGATGTTTGTGCCGAACCGGTATTGCTCTGCGCTTGACCTTTTGAGCGACTCCTTCGGTGTTTTGATCGCCAGCCTTATGTACAGGTATATTTCTGAGAAAAAGACTGCGCCTCGTGCGCAGCCTCAGGCGCAGCCTGATGCGTCCGGTCAAGAATAAATAAAACTATGTTAACCAAGATAAAAGCATTTAAAGCGTTGATCTATAATCAGGAAAAGATCCGAGACCTCTCCAAAGTAGTATGCCCGCCCTACGATATTATTTCCCCTGTTAAACAGCAGTATTACCATGATCTCGACGAGCATAATCTGATCCATGTCCTGCTTGCGAAAGATGACTCTGATAAAGATAAATATCAGGTCGCCGGCGCTCATTTCAGGGATTGGCTGAAAAACAAGATCCTCATCCAGGATAAGAGCCCCGCGGTATATTTTT
>CAZPNW010000059.1:0-5112 GCA_964588175.1 uncultured Planctomycetales bacterium | reverse complement strand
GAGACTTGTTTCCCCGCTATCGCTGAAGAAGCGCTCCTGGCCATATTAATATGCGGAGAAATGATGCTTTGCGCAGAAACCACTACACGGATATTGACCGGTTGTATTAATTTTGTGCTACCCGGGCGGAAAAGGCGCATCTTGCCGGAGAAATGCTTTAAAGGTTCATTATTAACAAAAATATGTTCTTGGAGAAATATGTTTTCCATTATTTTCAACAGGCGAATATCGCGTACCCGGTCAATGCGCAATTCAAAAACGTCTTCGTAGAGCTGCCCTAAATACAAAAGATACGCTGCGAGAAAAACAAAAATGGTTTCCCCGATACCTCTTCCTCTTATCTTTTGCCCATCATGTATCCTTTTAATCGCTATTTCATCTATCACCAGGTACATTTCGTGCTCTCCATACGCATCCGCAAGATGCCCCTTGATATTCCCGATATTAACAAATGGTTCTTTTAGAAATACCGTTAAACTCGAGTCGATAACGATCGCGGGGCCCTTTTTGACATTAACGAGCGCAATACTGCCTTCTGCCAGGAAAGACTCCACGTCTTTGGTTCCGATCGGAGACGCTCCCCTGTGCAGCGGCGAGGCTGAAGTTTCATCCTTTACGCTCACCCCAAAAGGTAAAGGGATAGTAACTGTTTTTACATCAATGAGCCAACTGATTTCTCCTTCAGGCAGATCAACTCCTTCCCGATTACCGATCAAATCATAAAACAAAGCGATATCCTTATTTTTAGCACCCGGGATATACCGGCCACGAAGGAAAATCACGTTTTGTTTTTTTAAATCCTCAAGGATTATCGCCATAAACAATTTAAAAGAATCCTTAAAAGCGATTTCCTTAAGGAGGCGGCAACTAACACAAAAGACTTCGACATCAGCCCTCTCCGGGGAAAACATCTTCAGAATAATTGTTCCTGCAATCCCAAAGTTTCCATACGTATCCGCGACAGAGAGCGTATACAGCACTTGGGTATCATCTAAGGAAATCAGAAGCATTTGATCTAAACTATATCTTCTGAGAGTAAAATTAAATTGATTTGTAGTTTGAGTTAATTCAGCGATGCGTGATAAAGAAGACAGAGGATGTTTATTCTTATCCCAGGAAACCATTACCGGGTTTTTACGGCGATATTCCTCATAAGACTCACTCGCCGCCTTCTTCTCTTCTCGTAATTTTTGAGCGGCATAAGACTCCTTCCTTAGCTTAGCTTCCTCGGTCAAAACCCGGCTGCTAAACATGTCATTCAAATCCTGTATCAACTCAGGGACATCCCCCATATTCTCCGGAAACCTATATGCCAATACTCGCGGCAGCACATTTTCTATAAGCTGTATCTCTGTGACTGAATCATCAACAAATACAAAACTATCTATCCCGATGTTTAACTCACGGGCGATCTCTTGCATATTGTCCGCCTTATTTTGCCAATTTGCTTTAATAGCACTAAAATCATCCCGTCTTAAGATCATCTCAGGATGTTCTTCCAATACTTCCAGCACGTTTTCCGGATAGTTCTTACTATTTATTGCTAAGATCACACCCCTTGCGGAAAGCTCTTTCATTGATCGCTGAAATTCCTTATGCTCAGGTCTGATCTTTATCCCCTCTAAACCGTCTTCCCCTACAATCCCTCCCCAGAGGACACCGTCGCAATCCAAAACAACGCATTTTTTATATATGATCGGTATTAATATCTTTCTTACTTTTTCATCAGAAATTCCGATGATAAGCCTACATTCAACTGCCCTAAAGAACATGTATGGACTATCCGGACATTCTCCGGTAATCTCATCCCTGATTGTTTCCCAGTGAAAAAGTTTATTTTCATTATGAAGCTCCCAGTCATTAATTGACCTGCCGATACTCTCCATGATCAAAGTGATGTTTTCTTTAAATCCCAGGGAATGTCCGGCATATTCAGCCAACCTGATTAAAACAGAAGCAACAGACGCAGATAGTACTATTTCTTTCAGGTTTGCACTCCCCAGATTCGGCCTTGGCATTATAACTTTATCTATATTTTTAAGGACATACGCGAGTTTAATCCTGATTTCCCGCAGATAGCGTTGAATAACCTTTATATTCAAGACTAAATCATCGGATCCTTCCGATATATCACATAATTTTTTAAACAGGGTATTAAAATAGGGAATTATCGTATCCTGTTCAAATTTAACAAGCACATTACCCGCCGTAGAATTATATTGCTCTATTTCAGATACAACTGACCGTAAGAAATCCAAGACTTCATGGCGAAACCAGTTTTCAATGATATACCCGCTGATTTTATCACGGCTATTTAACCTGCTCGTTAAAGAACTATCTTTCCTTATCTCTTCAGCAAACCAGCGTATAAACTTTAACAAATCGGTTTCATTTAAGAATAATCCCTTATAATATGAAAATACTGTGTGGGTAATCTCCCAACAACCAATATCAGTATGCCCAAAGTACCCGCCATCATCCAGACATTCCCAGAAATAACGGACTATTCGCCTATATTCACAGAATGACTTTACAAAAGCAGTTTCGATCAACAAAACATCGAGAAAATCATCCGGGTCCCGCATAAACTCTGCGATCATCGGTAATTCCATTATAAGTTTGTTATCAAGGATCTGCCTTTCTATTAATTGTTTTCTCGTATCATAAAGCGCCTGTAAAACTTTATTCATTAAACCAGGGCCGGTCACATTTATCTTATCAAGTGAGGAAACGATATACGATTTAACAATATTCGCAATTATTGACGGAGGCACGTAATCAGAGCCCCAATCGACAACAAGGCGAGTATGAGAACTATCATCATCTGCTTCTGGAATATCATATTCTATCCGCAGCGCTAATTCTGATATTTCATCCAATCCTACATTCTCTATAGGAGATGAAGCATGGTTATCCCTGACAGTGATAGTCACAAAAACCAAAGAACCTCTCAAATGAGAAGCCTCTGCCGCTTTCTGCACTACCGGATTGCTCTTTTTCCACACATATCCTTTAGAGAAAATCCCTAACTCGTCACTGAGATCATACACCTCCCCTAAAGCTTTACCTACTCCCGGGCTGTCCGGCCGTTGCATAAAACGATGCTGTCCTTGATACGACATAAGATTTATTCGAGGCGCAGCGCCATATGTTTCAGGATAAAACCCTTTTCCTGCATCAATAACAGCTAAGAATAACTGAGTATCATGCGCAAAAAGCTTAACGCACAACATCCCCCAATTTCCCGCGTGCTGCCTAATGTTCTCGCTTAAGTGCTTCAACGTTTCTTTTATCTTAAATCTCAGCATTTCATCAGCAGGCACCATTCTCCAAAGAGTCAGGATCTCTTCCTTTAACTTATGCTCAGTACCTGAATAAAGCCTATACCCTTGATTTTGCAGCCGTTCTTTGGCATGCAAGACCATAAGGCCGCTTTCATGATCTCGGGGATCCTGCCGGCTCAACATTTTCCAAAGCCCTACAGCATCAGAAATAATCTTTTCTAAAGACGAGACACTACTACGTTCAACCCTCAAATAATCCTTCTCCCAAACCGGGCTTGCAGACAGCTTTTCTGATACCAGAGGGGATCTTTCCCGCGCGGATAAAAGCAGGTCAATGCCCCTTCCGGTATACATCAAACTATCCAGATCGTTTCTCTGGCCATTCGCCAAATAATATGCCCTGAACCACTGTTTGCCCCCATGAACGGTAACCGTATCGATCAAAGCGGGAATAGAACCGTTAAGGACAATAATGTGCCCCCGGTGTAAAACATCTTCGGCTGCAGCATAATCACTCAACCTATGTTGAGTAAGCAAGCCTTCTTTACGGGCTCGTTCAACTGCATGCATTATCCCTTTATTGATCCGGACAAATTGTTTGGTCGATACCTCCCGCCACCCCACACAGAGATCAAGCGACAACAAAAACCTGCCTAACCTCTCAGGGTTACCTTTTCTTAAGAATCTCCTGACTAACCACGGGCCGATAAACCTGTTTAAAAATAACGTTGAATACAGCTTCATGAACAGCGTATCCTGTGCCTGCGGCAAATGATCGTCTATCGGCGAAGCAGATGCTTTTTGCTTTAAGATCATCTGTACTCGTTTATAGGGGCCGGCTTCACCGGGCAAATAAACGGCACCGTCATGGCTTATATCGCTTCTCTCCCGTTTAAACCCGACGCCTATAATATGTTCACGGAATTCCCGCTGGTATAATTGATAATAGAATTCCCCGGCAGAACTATCCTCAGCGACATGGGCCGTTATTTGATTAACACCGTTACCTTGCAGAGTCTTGATCAATTCATGCAATAATCCGGTTTCGAGGCTCCTGCGAGGATACAAGGACATAGCTGCCATATAATATAGGTAAGCGGGATAATCCGCAAATGGCCCCGACATAAGATACCCGGCAATTTTGTTTTCCAGGATACTCAGATAAATAGTATTGGCAGGATCGGTAGCGACTCTCCAGATAAGGCCGTTATCTTTCGGAAAAACCGTATAATAAGCATTGTGCGCTGACTGATCAACGAGGGAAATACCCATAAGGCTAGCCTCATCGATATTACCTCCGTTTATTACCTTATAAAGAGGGGAACTGCTGGTGCGGGTCGCGACAAAACAGCCCAGTATTCGCAGAGACGATGATGCTCGGCAGCGTGCCTGTTCACTGTCCTTCATACCTTCACCGGCCATACATTCGGCGTTAAAACGATCCATAACAGCATTCAACCAATATAAACTTCCCTGATCCATAGCGGTGAATCTTTCTGCCATATACTCAAGCCCGCGATCAATATGCTGATAATAGATCTTTCTCACAACTGAAGGATCTATGCCTCCTGCCGATGCGAGCCTTTTTAATTGAAACGCGTGAGCCCACTCATGCTTTATGATCCGCGGCAGGAGAAAACGCTCCATTACCGCCACAAACAACCATGCAACGCCGTAAGTTATCGCGGCGCAATATGCCGCATGGGCTACTGCGGTCGCCTGCCCAAAGAAGTAAGACGCAGAGATGCCGCAGGCAAAGAAAAACGCGGCAGCCGGCAGCGTCAACGACCATCCGCCATAACTTATAGTTATTGAGCTGAGGCGGCCT
>CAZPNW010000058.1:0-14432 GCA_964588175.1 uncultured Planctomycetales bacterium | reverse complement strand
TGGAAGACCGGGCCCAGTTTTTTGTCCGTCCCTAAAACTTCAGGAGAAATACTTTTTACCTTGATTCGCACCATGAATTAAACACCCCTATGGTCCGGCGACAAGCCTTCAACCATGTCCCATCCGAGCGGTGTCCCTTTTTTTATGTTTTTACGCGCTTTTTTCCCCAAGGCCTTTTCCCAATAGCGGGGATGCAGCCCGTGGCCGGGCCTTATAGAGCGGATATTGTCCTTGGAGAAACGCTCTCCTTTCGCTATATCTTGCACCACGAACACAGACCTGCGAAAGACTCGATTTTCTTTTTGTTTTTGCGTAAGTTCGTACGATACTTTACCCAAGGCTTTTTCCGCGGTCCGTATATCAGCCACCATGGCCTTGAATTCCGCAGGTTCAGTCGAAAATGAAGAGTCAGGGCCGGGATCATTACGGGAAAGCGTTAGATGTTTCTCAATGATACATGCACCCAGGGCTACTGCGGCAACGGCAACGGCACTGCCTAAGGTATGATCGGAAAGCCCTACCGGCAGGCCGTATACTTTTGCCAGATCAGGGATCGTATTCAAATTCATTTCTTCCGGAGAAGCGGGGTAGGCGCTGGTACATTTAAGCAAGGCTATTTTTTTATTCCCCTCATTAAGAACAGTTTTGACCGCCTCTTCTATCTCCGCTCTCGTAGCCATTCCGGTTGAAATAATGACAGGTTTTCCGGTAGAGGCGACCTTCTTTAAAAAAGGAATATCGACCAGCTCGAAAGAAGCGACCTTATACGCGGGCACCGACATTTTCTCTAAATAATCAACCGCTGAAGCATCAAAGGGGGTTGAAAAAAAATCAAGGCCAAGGCTCTCGCAGGCTTTCTTTAACCGGGAGTGCCAATGCCAGGGAGTAAACGCCTCTTGATAGAGGCGGTAAAGATTTTTGCCGGCCCAAACAGTGCCCTTGATCTTAAAATATTTCTTTTCAGAGTCTATCGTCATGGTATCAGGAGTATAGGTCTGGATCTTAACCGCATCCGCTCCGGCAGCTGCAGCGGACTTTATGATACGGACAGCTTTATCAAAATTCATATTATGATTTGCTGACATCTCAGCGATTATATATACCGGGTTACCGGGGCCGATAGGCCTCTTATTGATCTTAATGTTCATAAATCCCAACCTTTCATCATCCGAAGATACGCAGGGCCATGAACGCTTCAGCGAACAAATATCCTGACTCTGAACCTCTGACCTTCGCCAGCGCCCTTAAAACTTCAGGCGACCGGGGATGCGGGTCCAGGCGCGCTTCACCTTTGTAAGCCTGCATTGACTTGATCTTTGCGGTAACATCTGCTTCGGAAACCTCAACATAGACGTTCGGCTCCCATTGCGCCGGACGCAGGTACCCGGTACTGCTGGGGACTTCACCGCATAAAACAGGGATATGCGCGTCGGCGGCCGGCCGCGCGGCAACAACGGCCGCGTTATGGCAGTATTGATGGTCGATATTCGTGCAAAATCGATGGTGGGTAAGGATCAGGTCGGGTTTTACGCGGGAAATGATCTTCTCCATCCAATGGATGAGTTCCAGCAATGAACTTTTATCCATTTCATTATCAGCAAAGCTCCCGAGATAAATATGCCCGCTTGAAACCCCTAAAACAGAGCAGGCGGCCTGGCAATCTTTTTTTAATACCGAAAGAGCGGCATTGCGGGATCTTAATGACGAGACATTTCGACGGCCATGAATACCGGTAGCGGGGATCGCCACATGAATATCCGCGCCCTGCCGGGATAGCTTTTTGATAGTGGCGCCCGCCGCTAAAGTCTCATCATCGGGGTGCGCAAAAAGTGTCAGAATGGTAGAATAGTTTTCTAAAATCATTTTTCTCTCCTCGATTTAGATTGAGTAATTTTAACGCGGGCATGCAGCGCGCCTTTACGCATTACAGGGTGAGAGAATTCGTAGCGTAAACCGCCCTGCTCGATAAATGCTTTTGGATATTCGTCAGCGTCAAGCATGCGGATATGATCGTAGATCTCATCCATGATCTTATACGTGAGCGCTATTTTACTTTGATCGGGCCGGCGCCGTAAAAACATTACCGCTTTGCCTTTTTGAGCGACAGGCGGCGGTTCATGCAGCGTTATCTCCCTGATCATTTTCGCGATGATCTTTGCAGCGCGGCTGTAAATATCCTGCGCCCTTCCCCGTAAAGAAAGCCGCCGTTTAAGATAAACCGGCCCGGCGTCTAAACTATCGGTCATTCTCAATGCCGATATTTTCGTGTTCGTGAACCCGCGGGCGATCAAATTCTGAATAGGGCTGCCCCCCCGGCCGAACGGAACATCTGTCTCGTGGAAACAAACACATTCATAAGCATGCACAAGAGATAACGGCACCCGCTCGCTCCAATGAGGAAAAAAGATATACCGCGGGTTCAGTTTTCTTACTTTTTCCAAAGTCAGATCTTCAGCCGCGCCGATAAGATGCCAGCGGCCCGGATATTTACTGATAATATCGCTGAATACTTTTCTATTCCACGGCCGTATTGTGGCGACAATATAAACTTTTTTACTCATGGATGCCCTTCTTCTTTTCCTGATCTTGTAGAGGCACATCGTATCCAAGACGGCCGGAACGCATGATCGGGAGGCTCTGCGGCCCTTCATTAAAAAGAAGGTCAATTGCCGACATATGCAAGATAAAACCGCCGAACATCTGCCGGTACACCGGATGCTCATAGCGATGGTACAAAAGCCTGATCCCTTCCTGCGCGAAAGTATTATCTTGTTCAATATAATCGGCGGCGCGTACGGGAGACAGATAGACATCCGCGTGAAGAAAATGGCAGATGTTCGTCAATAAGCCGACTTTTTCACCGCTCACCGGTATTTCAGATGCCTTCAGGAGCTTTGTTTTGATCCCGAATTGTTCCTTTATGAAATTGATCATTGCTAAGTTTAATCCTACCAGGTACTCCCATGGCCGGGAATAGATAGCTGCCAAACCATCGCGATAAAGGCTCCAATACTTGGAGTCTTTATAATATTGTTCTATAGTACCCCAATGTTTCCTGCTCCAGGGAGAAGTTTCGCTTATCTTTACCTCATTGACTTTCTGCCCCAGGTCCTGCATTACCGGAACGGTTAACCACTTTGCCTGGTTTTCCGCGGTTTTGATCCTGTTACGCTGCTGCCACGCCTGTTTTTCGAACTGGACCGTATCCAATATTACAAAAACATCAGCCGTATCCATTAAATCGAAATATCCGATCCAGGGCAGATAGGTCGGCTGCATGATCACCGCGGTCATTTCTCCACCTCTTTGGCAAGACAAGCCAGTAATTTTGTAGCGATACGCGAAGTACCGTCGGGTGCAATAAGCTTTCTTCCTTTCTGAGACATTTTTTCTCTCAAAGGAGGATTTTCTAATAATTCTTCAAGGGCACGCGTGAGCGTTTCGTCTGAAACACCGGTATGAACTCCCAGGTTTACAACTGCGCCTGCCGTATCAAATATCCGCGCTTCTTTCTCCTGCTGTTTGTTTTGTGCAATAACCAGCGCAGGTACGCCTAAACAACATGCTTCATACAATAACGTGCCTGCGCTCAGAAGCGCAACGTCAGCTTGAAAGAACGCATCAGCCATGTGAGCTATATTACGGCTAACTAAGAATCGGGCATCATCCTTCAGGATCGCAGTGATCTTCCCGGCATTAACAGCCGCGGCGCCAAGAATAACATGGAATTTGATCGAGTGTTCGTTTTTTTTCAACAAAGGCACAACACGCAACATTATATTTCCGGGGTCGCTGCCGCCAAAACAGACAAGCACCTTCCTGACTTTCGCGGGCATTTTCTTTTTTCTCAGCGACAGCGCCGAGAAATCAGGATGCATAATAATATAGTCGCGCCCCGTGAGATAATTATCCGGTGGTATGCCCGGAGTTTTACGTAAACCGAGCATATTAGGCCGTATCAGGTAATCCCGGCCGTTAAGCCCGGGGCCTTCATCGTCGATACTGACGGTCATGCCTGATAAACTTTTTATATGTTTTGCTTCTTTTTGGCCGATAGTGAGCAGATCGACTATCGCGATGTCAAAACGCGCTTCATGTGCATGGCGTTCCCGGGCATAGATATCGAAATCCATATCGGGAATAAACTTCCTGACAATATCTTTATTCCGGGTCTCAAGGGTAAAATGGCATCGGGAAAGACTCAAGAAACCAAGCATCAATGACCTGCACCGGGACAGATGTCCCAGGCCGGTCGCTTTATCGGCATCAACCCTGAAATATACCGAGACGGACCGTTTATTATTATAAGGTTTCTTATTAATAGCTACATCCTTTTTAGTCCATAGTCCATGGACCACAGTGATATTACTCTCGATCAGTGCCTATGGGCTCACTGAGCGGCCTTTTTCAAAAAAGCCTTATCCTTTTCTTTCGATACGATCAACCCTTCATTTCTCTTAAGATCTTTATTAAGCAACGCTAATCCCGGGTTCTTTTTAAGCAGTTCCAAAACATCGCGCATTCCAAACTGCGGATTTACCGGATACAGCGCTTCAAATATCCTACTTACCAACTCAAAATCCTGCGTTTCATCAACAGTCCAGCGTAAAGCCGAATGATCGACCTTGGAAGCCAGGTTTACTATTTTAAACCGCTGAGGCCTTTCTTCAAAGAAAAGCGAGATATGCTCCAGGTACGACGGCAAGCGGGCTTCTTCATGAGCCTCGCGCAGTGCCTTAAAAGTAAATATCTCCGCGTCAAGCCCGTCAGGATACGTCGGAGGCATACAATTAGTCCCATAATCGCCTTTCTTTTCCAGGTAAAGGCGCACCATGGCATCAATGACCTTCATATCCGCCAAAGGGCAATCACCCGTGAGGCGGACGATGTGGTCGGGTTTATACGTGAGCGCAGCCTGATAAAAACGCTCAAGGACGTTTTCCAGATCTCCCTGAAAAACACTGACCTTAAGGCGTTTACACAGGTCAACGATCTGCATGTCCTCTACGGCAGTGCTCGTAAGAACAATAACCTGGTCGATCGTTTCACAGAGTTTGACCCGTTCTATCTCTAATGCTAACATCGGCCTTCCCAGGATAGGTTTGAGCACTTTATGAGGAAAACGTTTTGAAGACATCCTGGCTTGAATAAATGCAGCGATCATAATTTAGCTCTTCCAAAGGGAAGGATTTACTATTCTTTCTTCTATTGAGTCAAAATAGTTTTCGACTAAGGGGATCAGGTTACTCACAGGTTTTTTTTCCCAACACTCAAGGTCTGACTTAAGCTGTTCAACGGTTTCCACACCGATAATAAGTTTTGCTTCAGGATAGCGGGCTTTAATATATCCCAACGCTAATTCAAGCTTTGTAACGTTAAGCTCTTCTGAAAGAGCGTTTATTTTCTCAAGCGCCTGACGGGCAAAAGCCATATGCCCCGGCAGCTCCCGTGGTTCCATGAGAATAAGGCCTTGTAAAAGAACACTGCGTATATACACCTGCCTGTTTGCCTTCGCCGCAAACTCAAAAACCCGTTTCCTCGCGAATCTGCTATCAAGTATGTTAGCAGGCAATTGCACCATATCAAACCCTTTAACGCCGAACGACTCTAACGCCGCTTCAGGGGAATAAACTGAAACTCCGATTTTCTTTATTTTTCCTGACCTTACAAAACTATGCAGAATATCTTCCAGTCCGCTTGACAGCTCGGAAAGTAAGGATTCTTTATGCAGCATCAAACCGTAGAGCGATGCAACCCCTAATCGTTGGAGCGATGATTCAAGCGCTCCAGACATGACAGCGGCATCGCGGTGGTCAAGAGCCGGATCGATCTTACTGATCACTCTGGCTTCTGATGAAATACCCAGAGACGCGAACGCAACTCCAAGCATTTTCTCGCTTTGCCCGTAATCCTGGGCGGTGTCAAATTCCCTGATCCCCCTGCTCCACGCAGCCTGAATAATATCCGTTACGTGCGCCTGGCGAGGCCGGCCGGTTTTATTGGCGATTCCATAGCTCTGGCCTAGCTGAGCTGTACCTAAAACTATAGGAAGAGATCTTTCGGTATACATAATCAAGAAATTGCGCCTACGTCAAACGTTTAAAGCCGGCGGTTGAGGGTTTACCCTTTAATAACCGCTCGCTCTCTCCCGTTCTCAATGATTGAGCAATGATCCCGAATGCGTCATCAGCCGCACTGAGATATTTATCTACATCAGATAACTGGTGAGCGTACATAGAATAAAACGATGTCGATGCCAAAAAGCCCCTTTCCAGCATTAATTGCACAAAGAGCGCTTTCAGGACCAACGCATTTTCATAAGAGAAAGTAAAATGGCTTAAAGGCGGGATCCCTGCCGCCTGGATCTTTATACCGTGTTTCTGCGCAAGCATGTTCCAACCTGCCTGGATGCGCTTACCGATTGTCACAAGGTGACTGCCCACATTCAATGCCTGATGTTTTTTAATAGTCGCCAACGCAGCCGTCGGGCCGATACGCTCAGTCCACATGGTACTGCTGATAAATGTTTTCTGGACCGCGTCCATGACCTCTGCCTTACCGATAATAGCGGCTATCGGGTATCCATTGCCCAAAGCTTTTGAGAATACCGCGATATCAGGTTTTATACCGTAAATTAAATGCGCTCCACCCGAATTCAAACGAAACCCCGCTGATATTTCATCGATCACTAAAACCGCCTTGGCCTGATCCGCCAGACTACGGACTTCATCAAAAAAACCTTTCTCCGGTTCATCATCCCGGATCGGCTCCATAACTATAGCAGCCAGATCTTTTCCATGCTCGGCTATAATATTTTTTAATTCTTCAATATGGTTGTACCGAAAAGGTAGAGCCGTACCGGTCAATCCTTTCGGAACTCCGCGCGGATCTAACCCTGACAGGAGATGCTCTCCCAGAGCGTTTTCAGTACCTAAATTTGCCGCAAGATACCAATCATGCCAGCCATGGTAACCGCAAAAAGCTATTTTTTCTTTTCCGGCGTAAGCGCGCGCGATCCTCACCGCGATAGCCATCGATTCGCCGCCGGTCCGGGCATAGCGCACTTTTTGCGCCCACGGATGGATCGTACATAACAGGTCCGCAAGCTCAACTTCTTCAGGACAGTTCAATGACGAGCTGCTGCCCTGCTTTATCGCTTCGCGCACAGCATTGTCAACATCATCATCGGCGTATCCGAGTACATTAGCGCCGATACCGCTGATACTCATATCGGTGTACTTGTTCCCGTCCAGATCCCAGACCTCAACCCCCTTAGCTTTACTATAATAACCGGGCCATACTCCAAGCGAGAACTGATCCGGCCGCTTTGATAACAACTGCGTCATACCGGGTATGCGCTGTTTTGCGCGTTTCTGCATTTTCTGGCTTTTTAAAGATTTCATAATAACCTCAACGTTTCTTCTTAAAGCTTCTTAATCTTTACGTATTTTTACTCTTACGGTTAAGGCAATCCTCCTGTTTATTTTTATTGATCCGCCCTAAGAGGATATCATCGACATACCTGCCTTCGCATAAACAATGTTTAACGCGGAGACCTTCCTGTAAAAATCCAGCTTTCCTGAACGCTTTAAGAGACCCCGTGTTCGGAGCATAGCATCCGGCGGTGACTTTATGTAAATTGAGGCGACTGAATGCGTAGTCAACGAGTAAAATAATAGCATCAGTCGCATACCCCTTTCCCCAGCAATCTTTTTCACCAATAAGTATCCCGATATCTGCGACAGAATGAGCCGTATTGATGGGGCCAAGCTTAATATTGCCGATATGCCGGCCGCCTTTTTTTAGTATTATGGCAAAGAAAAAAGTATGCTTGTCTTTTTGAATGCCGCGCAGGAATTCTTTTAATGACTTTATAGAGTGTGACTGAAAACGGCTCTCAAGGAATCTATTGACCTGCGGGTCATTCATCCAGCTACAATATCGTTCATTGACATCCCGCGCGGTAAGTTTACGCAAATAGATCCGTTCATTTTCAAGCATACCGGCTTTTGTTTTAACCTGTGACATTTTCCCCTCTTTTGCTTAAAACTGGAATAGTACCTATCGTAAAATCTGCGTGAGCGCTGAAACCACCTTACTAACATCTTTATCTGTCATCGAAGGAAAGAGCGGCAATGACAGGCACTCTTTATAATACTTTTCCGCTTCCGGGTAGTCATTAAAAGCATACGTATAATTACGGCGGTAATACGGCTGGCGGTACACCGGGATATAATGGACCTGAGAGCCGACACCCTTCAGTAGCAGCTTTTCCATAAATTCCTTGCGTGAGGTTTTTAACTCAGGAAAATCGATACGAACGACATATAAGTGGTACGCGCACAAGCTATCGTCAGTGCTGACCGGCTGTAAAGAGGAACATCCTTTAAAAGCCGCGTTATAGAGGGCGACGATCTGCCGGCGCCGATCAATAAAATGCCCGATCTTCCTCAATTGGCTGATACCGAGTGCGGCTTGAAGATCAGTTAAGCGATAATTAAACCCGAGCTGGCGCATCTCGTAATACCAGGGGCCGGGGCTCACTTTTATCACCCGGGGGCTGCGGGTGACTCCATGAGACCTGAGGCAACAAAGCTGCTCGTAGAATCTCTTATTATTGGTTGTAATAGCTCCTCCTTCTCCTGTCGTAATAGTCTTGACCGGATGAAAAGAGAAAATAGTCATATCGGAATACCTGCAATTACCGACACGGCCGCCGGAAGGATAGCTGCTGCCGATCGCATGAGCCGCGTCTTCGATCACGAAACATTTCTTTTGAGCGGCGATCCCGGATATTTCTTTCATCGCGGCCGGCCGTCCCGCAAAATGGACCGGGATGATGACCCGGGTATTTTTTTGGATAACGCTCTCCAGGCAGCGTGGCGACAAATTTATCGTCTTTGCCTCGACATCCGCGAACAACGGGGTGATCCCGTTATACACGAAAGCGTTCGCCGATGCTAAGAAAGTAATCGGCGATGTAATGCCGGTCCCGCCCTTTTTAAGCCCAAGCGCAGCTACTGCTAAATGAAGCGCGGCAGTACCGCTTGAGACAGCGACACAAAATTTTGCGCCGGTATATGCGCACAATTTGCGCTCAAATTCAGAGACCAGCGGGCCCTGCGTTAAAAATCGGCTTTTCAGGACCTTTGTTACCGACAGGATATCTTCATCGTCGATCAGTTGTCTCCCATAGGGCAAGCAGCTTTTAACGCGTTCCATATCAATGCGCCTCTTTTTTTAGCTTTTTAACCATCTCGGTGAGATCATCCCGGCTCAAACGCTCCTTATTCAGGTCACTGCGGTACTCAAAGCCGTCCGGTAAAGGTTTTCCCCGTTTATATTTTGAAAAAGCCTCATCTAAATACAAAAACTGGGGTAACACTACATAATGATCCTTAAAATCGAAAGCCTTGCGCGCCTCATCTTCAGAGATCAATGTTTCATGGATCTTTTCCCCAGGACGGATACCGATCTGCTTCAATCGGCACTCCGGATCAATAGCTTTTGCCAGATCCACTACCCGCATTGACGGGATCTTGGGGATAAAAGTCTCCCCTCCGACAGATTCTTCTAAAGCTTTAAGCACAAGATCAACTCCCTGGTCGAGGGTGATCCAAAAACGCGTCATGCGCTCATCAGTGATAGGAAATTCTTTAACACCGCGCTCCTTGAGGTCCAGGAAGAAAGGGATCACACTTCCGCGTGAGCCGACAACATTGCCATAACGCACAACTGAGAACTTTACCCGTGCGCCGCCATAAGCATTCGCGGCAACAAAAAGTTTTTCCGCTACAAGCTTTGTTGCGCCGTAAAGATTGACCGGGCTCACGGCTTTATCAGTTGACAGAACGATCACTTTCTTAACTCCCGCGTCAATAGCTACATCAACGATATTGTTAGCGCCGTCAACATTGGTCCTCACCGCTTCAGTAGGATTATATTCTAAAGCAGGCACCTGTTTAAGAGCCGCCGCATGAATAATATAGTCAACGCCTTCAAAAGCACGGTGCATACGGTTTTTATCGCGGATATCCCCGATAAAATAGCGCATCGACGGGTACTGCTTATCAGAAAATCTTTTTTCCATCACATGCTGTTTATATTCATCGCGGCTGAAAATGATCAGTTTGGCCGGCTTATAACGTTTAAGCACTATCTCTGTGAACTTATGCCCGAAAGAACCTGTACCGCCGGTAATTAAGATCGTTTTATTATTTAACATAATCCCCTCTTTGATTGTTTATCTCTCAAAATAGTATAGGTTAATCGTGATCCCCCCGTTATTATCATCGTTTGATTAAATCACTTTTCTGTTCCTTATCTTTCTCCTTACCTGCTTCTGTCTTTCCAAAAACAAAGTACACCATAACACCCAGAAGAACAGGCAGGATCTGAGTGCGATATCGGCAAACAGTGCCCAAATTATAACTCACGAATGCATACGCGCCTGCCCAAATCCCGATCAAAGAGATCGACCAAACAAAAAATGGATCGGTTAATTGGCGCCAACGCACCTTAAAAACGGCAATAATAAAAAATGTAAGCAGAAAAAGATCTTCCAAGCCGGCCAAGAGCCCGAAAATATTATGGACTTCTCCCGGCAATGGCCTGAATAAAACCGCAAATACGCCCGCGGGGAAGAAAAAAGCCAGGTCTTTAAAATTCTTATATTTTATTTTGACGACTTCTCCGGTATTCTGGTTTACTTTAGTTTCAAGGAGAGGCTCCTGCTCTGCTTTTTTAAGGCTCCCTCCTATAGAAAAAGTAGTAAATCGTACATTTGCAAAAAGCGTGAGATCTTGGGGGGATTTAAGTTTAAAGATCTTAAAGACTCCCTGGCAAGAAAACAGCATAATGATTAACAACACCATTAAAACAATGCTGTAAACGGCGCGGGAAGCGTTCTTTTCTTTCAAAATCAGCTTTTGAATGATCATCAAGAGTACGGGTATGCCGAGGATAATTCCCAGCCACAGGCGTATACTTACCGCGACAAACATACCCAGGAATATGAATAACGCAGCTGACCCCCTATTCGTCCGTATCAATTTAACGACACCATAGCAATATACGGCTATTGCTATAAGGATGACCGGTTCTTTCCCGATCGTTGACGACCAAAACAGTATTGACGGCAATAACGTAAAGACGTATAAAAGGCGCAATGCGTCTTTGCGCAAGAACGCCGCAGCGGAAAGATAAAAAATATAGGTAGCAAGAAAACCGACCATACCGAAACTTACCTTTACCGCGTGGAACGAATCAAGAAAGGTATTGCGATGGAGTTGGATAAATAAGATGACCGGGCTTGAGGGGCCAAGGACTTCCATCCTTTTCCATTCGCGAATGTGATGCAGCGCTGAGCTAAAATAGCCGAATGAATCCACCTGATAATGGTGCTCATAAAAAAGCATCAAAACCAGCATGACAAAACACTTTATTCCCCATAATACCCAAAGAGCCTTTTTATGCGCTGGAGGCACAGGCCAGAAATATATGGTGCCCCCCAGAAAAACCGCCCAGGATACCCCGATCAGATAATCCAGACGGATATTCTTTTGCGGTATGCGTTTCCCCAAGATCTCAACCAGGTTTAAAAAGTGAGGAAGCGCAAAAATAAGAAATACTGCACCGACCACCAGCAACAAAACTACGGCAATACTGTTCTTTTTCACTCCAGCACCTTTTTTAGTTGTTCTTGCATAAAAAATGCCAATACGGCAGAGCATCAGAAACGATCACACTCTTAAAGGAATCACGCAATCCCAGAACATCTTTCCTGCTAAAGCGTTGTTCAATACGCGTAAAAAACCGGTCATACACATCCTGACGGATACGCGCGAGCGTTTTTCCTTTATAACCATCATAGAGCGGGATGGGAAAACGCACTTTCATTCTCTGCAGCAAGCCGCCGCATGAAACTAACGGCAGATAAACGGTACGTGCGACCAGATCGGTAAATACAGAGCGGAAAGCTTCGTTTTTAACCCGCGAAACCGCTAAACGGACTCCATTTACCATTGAAAGTAAAACCTGAAAAAGCTTCGGGCGGTTATCGAGTGAATAATATAAATATACCAGCAGGACAGATGAATATTTCTTCAGGCTCCTGACGGCTGCCAAGGCGTTAACCGGCATATGGTGCAAAACACCGAGGCAAAACAAAAAATCAGCGAACGATGCTCCTAAAGGAAGCCGGTTGATGTCAGCCATAAGAAAAATAGCATTATCACTGCGCGCAAGATTCTTCCGCGCCACAAAGATCGCTTCAGAGAAATCAACAAGGACCAACTCGCGGCACTTATCCTGCAGGAAAAAGCTCCAGCGGCCGATACCGCAGCCTAAATCGCAGACCCTCGCCTGCCGCAACTGAGAAATATCGACCAGGTCGAAATAGTGCAGGAACTCATCTCTATGTTCAGGGAGAATATCAGAGAACTTCTGCCATTCCTTGCCAAAAGTGAACTGGATGTCTTGCGCGAAATCAGTGATATCAGGATTCTTTACGATACTGCCTTTGAGCTCTTTGCGAAGCGCCGGCGGGTATTGAGCAGGGTCAAGCAAGACGATCACATCATCAATGATCGGGTACCTGAGGCCATTGACTGTAATGCAGCCGTCCGCGAGGACGACATTTCGAGTGCCAAAGATCTCCTGCAGGCTTTTAAGTTTTGATGAATAATATCCCATAGTATCCCGCATATTTTAGGAAAAATCACGCATGACTGTCTGATCCATGGATGTAATCTGCGGCCGCGATTATTCTGATAAAACCGACGCAAACAACCGGTCCCACTGTTTCAAATAAGCGCTTTCGCTGTAGGCGCTCTCTGCATATGCCTTTCCCCGCTCTGCCGCATCCTGCCGCTTCTTTTGATCTTGAATGAGCAGCTCTAGCTTCACTATCCAATCGCCGGTATCTCGGCAGTACAGCTCTTGAGCGCATTGCGACATCACCCGCCTGTACGCCGGGGTATCTGAAACGACAGCAGGAACTCCCATCCGCCAAAATAAAAGCAGCTTGTTTTCGGGTTTGCCGCACTGAAGGGGATTATTAATATCTAACGGAATTAACGCGATATCACAAGCCGTAATGATGCGCGAGATCATTTCTAAATTCCACTGATAGAGATAGACCAACGACTCTTTCCCGTTTACAGTATTAGAAACAAAACTTGGACCAAATATATGTTTCAGTTCTTCTACCACCGATACTTTACGGTATACATTCATGTATTTCTTTCGTTCAAGGTCGGTTATCAGATGCAAGGTAATAGGATATTTCTTGCGCAGTTCAATTAAAGCCTCTTTTATAAGGATAAAACCATTGATATTCTCAGCTTGGCCTTCCCAAACGAGATTGATCCGTTTGCCTTGTGAATACTCAGCCTTGACCTGGCGGACCATATCAAACTGAAAATCAAGGATAACATGGACATGAGCGCAATAGGGCGTTATGTCTTTTTTTTGCTCCACAGTAGTGCACACAACAGCGTTTGCCCGCTTGCACATCTCTTTCACGGCGGACGAATAATTAAGTTTTAAATATTTATGCTCCCCCCCGGCAAATTTTGCCAGGCCCCGCAATGCGCCTTTGAGGTCATAGGGAGATAGAGCCAAATAGGAATCTGCCAGAAAATAGATCAGCTTGGCTTTTCCCTTAAAGCGGCTCCAGATACTGATATCGGCGCGGGGAGAAAGGACAATAAGGTCATAATCCTTGCCCGGATCGGCGATCTCAAAACTTAAATTACGTTTGCGGGAGTAATACATGAAGTTTCTCAGGTCAAAGGGATGGCGTAACGAATCACTCATGGGGACAAAACCGATACGAACTTCAGACATACTCATAGATATCCTTTAAAGCCGTTAATTAACAAACGACATCTTACCAGATATTAATTGAAATAGTGATAAAAAATACCTGCATTCACGGATACAAAAAGCAGGATAAGATTTTAGCAATCGCCTTTACCAAACCCATACGAAATAAGCATTTATCGCTCTTTTTATGCTAAATATTATATCAAATAAATCACCACTTGAACAGGTTTAATATTTGAATATTTACAAAAGGTCTTACTGGTGGGTTTTTAAAGCTTTTACTGAACAGACTTTGGATCAAAATCGGGATAAGTGCGGTCTTTTTCCGAAATAACACGAGGTTCAGACGGCCATCGGAACTTAAATAAAGGATCATTATATCTTATTCCAGTATAGGCATCAGGGACATAAAATTCGGACATATAATATAAAATAGAAGTGTTATCTTTAAGCGTAAGATACCCATTCGCACAGCCGCCGGGTAAATGAAGGCTGACGGGCTCATCTTCATGCAATTCAACCGATATCCACTTTAAAAATGTAGCAGAGCCGGGCCTCAGATCAACAATAATATCATAGAAAGCCCCGGAAATACAAAACATGGT
>CAZPNW010000057.1:0-5761 GCA_964588175.1 uncultured Planctomycetales bacterium | reverse complement strand
GGGCCAGCGCGCGCTCAATTATTGGGTAAGCGCCTTGGGTTTCACGATCTTTATAACCGGGATACAACTTCGCACTGCAGCAATTAAAGAATGTGCCGATAACTGGAATATACATATCACTGCCAAGCCGGTCAAGAAAATCATTACTTCGGGGCCGTACCGCTTCATCCGGCACCCGTACTATTTAGCAGTCATACTGGAATTAGCCGGTTTTTCATTGATTTCCAACTCATATTTTACTGTTGCGGCAGGAGCGCTGGTGCAGGTACCGTTGCTTTTAATACGTATTAATCGTGAAGAAAAAGAATTACAAGAAAAATTCCCCGGGATATATTTACCCTACAAGAAAACGGTTAACGCTTTATTACCCGCCTGCGGGGGCCGTAGAGGCAGAGGAAAGGACTCTTAATATGCATCAGATATGCGATCTCATAAAAACTCTAGGAGCCAAACAGGTAATTGATATTAAGAAAGCTCACGCTGAAGTCTTAAAATATGCGCGCAGTTATATGACGCTCCATTGCATGGTCAGCCTCTTGGACTTCGGTTTCTTTGAAGCCATGAACGCCCAAGGAAAAATAAACTGCGTCGATTTCGCGCGAAAAAATAATTTGGACAAAGAAACGATCATGATCCTCTGTGAATACCTTTTTGCGACGCGCATGTTTGATCGCTCAGAAAATGACTATTTACTGACAAAACAGGGTAAATATACGCTCACCTATGCTCAAGGGGCATTTTATTTTATTCACGCATACGCTCCAATATTCGAGAACCTGGATGCGCTGCTCAAAAAACAAAAAACATACGGAAAAGATATATTCCGCAGGGAGAAATCTGTTTCTAAAGCGAGCGCGGAAACCGAAAAATGGCTGCCGTTCCCCATAGCCTGCGATATCATCAAGAAATACAAATTTAAAAAAGTGCTGGATCTCGGATGCGGAAGCGCTGAATTCTTAATGAGCCTCTGCAGTCAAAAAAAAGACCTGACCGGTTACGGCATTGATCTTTCCGCAGAATCGGTCCATTATGCCCAGGAATCAATCAATAAGCGCGGAATGGGCAATAAAATCAAATTACTTGTTGGAGATATCTTTAAAATTGATACAATAGATTGTAATTTAGATTCTGTTGATGCCATTATCAGCATGTATGTGATGCATGAATTCATCGGAAATGACTTGACACGGATAACCGAGCTTTTCAAAAAGATCAGAACCCGTTTTAAAGACGCCTCCATCATCATTTGCGAGCTTTGCAGGCAGCCCTCGGGAATAATACGCAAAAACGCGTCCGCTATCGCTGAACATCATCTCTTTCACGCGTTAGCAAAGCAGCACCTTCTTACCCGGGAAGAATGGCTGGGGTTATTTAAGAAAACAGGGTTTGAGGTCGTCGAAGAACGGCGTTTTGATTTCGCCAGCCAATGTTATTTTGTCTTAAAATAAGGAGATTATGAACAATTTCGCAATTTCAGCCTTATTAACTTCCCTGACCACGTTATTTTTGGCATTATTCGTATTTATCAAGAACCCCAAGGCCAAACTAAACAGGATCTTCACGCTTTATTCCTTGTGCATCGCTGTGTGGAGCTTCTTTGTCTCAATACACGGCTTTACCAGGAACCAAGCAACATCGCTGTTTGCGGCTCACGCCCTGCATATCGGCGCGGCATCTATTCCCGTCACCTTTGTGCATTTTGTCATGGTATTCCTTAACGATATAATCACCCCGTTCAAAAAATGGCTCCTGCGGCTCATGTATGCAATAGCCTGCGTTTCAGTAACTGCGGGATTTACGCCTTTATTTGTAAAAGAAGTCACTGCCCGGCATAACGTGCTCTATCTCATGAAACCCGGGGGGATATGGTACCATCTTTTTGTATTTTATTTTGCTGCCTGCGTTTCTTACGGTTTATACCGCCTTTTCCTGGAATATATACGCTCAAAAGGCCTGCGGCATAACCAGATGAAATACCTCTTCTGGAGCTCGCTCTTTGGATTTATCGGAGGGGTCAATAATTTCCTTATCATTTACGATATTGATATTTTCCCCTTGAACCCCTACGGCACGTACGCTGTCCCGCTTTATGTGTGTGTTGCCACCTATGCCATTATCAAATACCGCTTCATGGATATTAAAGTTGCCATAACCCGAACCGGTATTTTTGTGCTTGTTTACACTTTTGTCCTAGGCATTCCGTTCGCGGTAGCACTTTTGGCAAAATATTGGCTGATCAGCGTATTTAACCTTAATTGGTGGGCGGTCCCCTTAGTCTTAATGGCGGTCTTAGCGACGGTCGGCCCGTTTATTTATATTTATTTAGAACGCAAGGCAGAAGGAAGGATCCTTAAAGAGCAAAAAAGGTACCAGGACACGTTAAAACAGGCCTCGATCGGAATGACGCGTATTAGAAGCCTGCGCAGGCTTTTGGACCTGATCACCCATATCATCACCAAAACGGTGCGGATCTCTTTCGCGGCGATCTATCTTTTTCATGCAGAAGATCAAGAGTTCACTTTGCAGGTATGCCGGGACAGGGGAAGAGTGCTTACCAAGAGATTGCCGGCAAAAAATCCTCTATTTACCTGGCTCAACCAAAACAGGCAACCGCTGGTATATGAAGAAGTAAAGCGGAAAATGCAGGACTTTAATGAGCAGGTATATAAAACATTGGAAGAGAACATGCGCATCTTGACCGCGGCAGTCATTATCCCCAGCTTCCTGGAAAACAAGCTTTTAGGCTTTATTGTGCTCGGGGATAAGCTTTCCGGACAAATTTACACGCTCGAAGACCTCAATGTTTTCCAGGTCCTTGCCAGCCAGGCAGCCTTAGCCATTGAAAACGCGCAATTCTATGAAGAAGCCAAAGAGATGCAGGAACAGATCGCCCAGGCGGAGAAAATGGCTACCATCGGCACCATGGCTGACGGATTATCGCACCAGATCAATAACCGGTTTTACGCGCTCTCCTTGATCGCAGGAGACACCATTGACACCATCAAAATGACCGATACTTCTGCCTGTTCCAGCGAAATAAAAAACATGTTTGAACAGATAAACCATGCCCTTGACCGTATCCAAACCAATGTTTTACAGGGAGGAGAAGTGGTACGGGGCATCTTAAAATATACCCGAAAAGGAGATGAAGGTTTTGAAGCGCTGACCATGGACCAGATAATAGACGGCACACTCGCGATGGTCCAATACAAAGTTAAACTCTCAGAGATCGATTTAATACGGGAATACCCGCGGGATCTGGCAAAGATAAAAGGCAACCTCGTCCAATTAGAAGAAGTATTCTTCAATTTTATCGATAATGCCTATGATGCCATTGTTGAACGCCGCACCATGCTCAAAGAAACAGGGTACAAAGGAAAACTTATCATCCGCGCGGGGCAGCAAGACAATATTATCCGCATAGAGATCCAAGACAACGGCATGGGGATCAAGGAAGAGAACTTAAAAAAACTTTTCGCCCCGTTCTTCACGACCAAAGTATCATCAAGACGGGGGACGGGACTCGGATTATATGTTATCAATAAAATCATCACTGAAACCCATACTGGAAAGATCTTTGTGGAATCTACGCATAAATCCGGCACCCGGTTCATTGTAGAACTACCTTCCCTGTAACAGATCACCGCTTATTTGCCTGGTATCCTAAAAAATAATTTTACTCCGACTATAAAAATGATATAATTATAATTCGACATCGGAAGTTTACTTACGCAACTCATATCATCTTACGGTTATTACCGTGGCTTATTGAATTGAGAATCATTAATGCTTACTCGCTCAATATCTGACATAAAAGAACGCAGCGTTATTATATTTCTCACCGTCAGTATCATTATCTATGTAGCCTTTTTGGCTACACTTTGTTTCCTCAAATACCGCGCCTTTGCGTACTGGGATTTTGACCTTGCGGTCCACTCCCAGATCATGTGGAATTTACTCCACGGATCACTCTATAACTCTATTTTAGGGGTAAATTTCTTCGGAAACCACATCCATCCCATTTCCTTCTTATTAACTCCATTTTACCTGCTTTTTCCCCATCCCTTTACGCTCCTCTTCCTGCAATCCTTAGCTTTAGGAGCGGGGGCATACCCGCTCTACTATCTGGCACGGCTTATCATAGGCTACCGATGGGCTTTGGTTATCGCATTACTATACCTTATCAACCCATTAATAGGATATATCAATTTATACGAGTTCCACCCGATAGCATTTACCATCTTTTTCTTCCTCTGCATGCTTTATTACTTCCAAAAGAATCATTTCAGGAATTATTTGATATTCATGGTACTGGCGATGTCCTGCCAAGAAAACATGGGCCTTGCTGCAATTGCGATGGGTTTCTATGCGCTCTTCAAGCATAAAAGCAAAGCCTGGGTAATCACGCCGTTAGTATTAGGAATTACTTATTTTTTGCTGTGTATATTCGTCATCATGCCGTACTGCAATAAAGGAATAATTGAATTTATCCTTATTTACAAACATCTCGGCAATTCATATCACGACATTCTGCTCACGATCATGACCCATCCCGAAAAGATCCTGCAGGTCATGTTCACCTGGCAAAAGATCAAGTTCCTGAATGAACTTTTCGCATTGTTTATCTATATACCGCTGTTGTCGCCTTTAAGCCTTTTACCCGCCATTCCTTTTCTTTTACAGCATTTATTATCCATACGCGATGCGGAAACCACGATCGTTTTCCACTATACCGCAGAAATGGTGCCTTTTCTATTTTTTGCCTTCATTATGGGCATGAAAAAGATACTCGCCATAGAATGGGTCAAAGAAAACAAACCCAAAACCGCAGGCATTATATTTTTAACTTCAGTTTTTTTATGCGCTGCTATGGGCCCCTACATATTTATACTCAATGACAGAAAGGTTTATCTCCAAAAAAACACCTTTGACCTGGACAAAGAATTATTATTAAGAAATATTCGCCCCGATACCCCGGTAGTCGCGACATTTGAATATCTCCCGCATCTTGCGAACCGGAAATCATTATACTCATTTCATCATTTATATATAGGGCTTTACACAATGTCGAGAAAAAAATACACATTACCAAACGATGCGCGCTATGCGTTAATCGATTTTAACGATCCACAGACTTTCTATGGCTTTTTTTATAAGAAACCCGTCTCGACCTTTAAGACCTTTATCAACTCGGACAGCTGGAAAGCGCAACAGGTAATTAATAATCTTGTTTTATTTCAAAAAGGAGCACCCGATGGATATCCACTTTACGAAGTGCTCACAACCGCACCGGTGATCAAAAAAAGCGGGACCCGAACAATAAACAGCGCTGTTGAACTCCTGGGATATGACCCGGTCAGGATAAAAAACAATGACCTTGATTTGATCTTGTACTGGCGTTCAACCGGCAAGACAGACAACGACATCGGGGTTTACTATACCGTCATGGATTCTTTTGAGAATAAGCCTTTTTTTCGCGTGTTTACACCTCTTTGCTATACAATATTTCCGACTTATTTATGGGAATCGGGCACTATCATAAAAGAGTATAAATATTTAAAGCTGCCGAGAGACCTGCCTGCGGGAAAGTATAAACTGATGATGAAGTTTAAAGATAAAATCACAGAAGAGCCCATAGTGCCGCCTCACGCAGATGCAAACGGAATGATCTTACTAACCGAGTTTACCATAAATGGACGAACAGAGCCCTAAATTCAGTCAAGAATATGTGCGCTGCAATTTATGCGGAGCCGATAATTAT